>DASSZC010000022.1:0-3573 GCA_035702925.1 Gemmatimonadaceae bacterium
AGTCGCGGCCGCGCACGGCCACGAGGAAGGTCGGTACCAGGTAGAGCGTGATCGGCGTGGACAGCGCCAGACCGCCGATCACGGCGAGCGCCAGCGGGCGCTGCATCTCGCTGCCGGCGCCCAGCCCGAGCGCGAGCGGCATCAGGCCGAACAGCGTGCACAGCGTCGTCATCAGGATCGGTCGCAGGCGGATGGCACCGGCCTTCACCAGGGCCTCCATCCGGTCCGGCTCGGTCTCGGACATCAGGTCGGCGTAGTCCACCAGGATGATCCCGTTCTTGACGATGAGGCCGACGAGCAGGATCAGCCCCATGAACGACGAGACGTTGAGCGGCGTCCCCGTGACCAGCAGCAGCACGAGCGCCCCGACGAAGGAGAGCGGCGCGGCGAGCAGCACCACCAGCGGCTCGACGAACGACTGGAACTGCACCACCATCACCGCGATCACGCTCAACGCCGCCAGCGCGAGCACGAGGAGCAGTGCCCGGAATGCCGCCTGCTGGCTCGCGTACTGCCCGGCCACCTCGACCCGGATCCCCGCCGGTGCCGGATGCGCGGCGAGCACCCGCTTCACGTCCGACATCACCCCGCCTAACGATCGGCCGCTGATGTCGGCGGTCATCGCGATCAGCTGCTGCTGGTTCTCGCGGAACAGCGTCCCCCGCGCCTCTCCCGGCGTGAATGTCGCGAGTGTCGCCAGCGGGGCGGCCTCGCGCGTCTCCGCGGACATGATCGGCAGCGCGCCGAGCTGCCGCGGGTCGAAGCGCACGGAGTCGGGGGCGCGGACGCGCACCGCCACCGAGCGGTCCTCGAGCCGCACCTCTCCCGCGTTCACGCCGAGCAGCGCCCCCGCCGCCTCCGCGCTCACCTGCTCCGGGGAGAGCCCGATCCGCGCCGCCTCGGCCGCGTCGATGGACATCGACAGCTCGGCGCTCGGCTCGCTCACACCGTCATAGAAATCCTCGATGCCGTCGATCTTTTCCATCTCCGGCGCCACCACCTGCGCGTACTTCTCGAGCGCATCGAGGTCGGGGCCGAACAGCTTCACCTCGACCGGACGCGCGGCGCCGGCGAGGTCGTTGATGACGTCGGAGAGGATCTGCACGAACTCGATCCGCAGCCGCGGTACCGCTGCTTCCGCCTTGGCGCGGACGTCGTCGATCACCTCGAAGATCGACCGGTGGCGCTCGCGCTCCGGCTTGAGCCGCGCCACGATGTCGCCGGTGTTCTGCTCGGTCGCGAACAGCCCGAGCTCCGCCCCGGTGCGCCGCGAGGTGCCGGTGATCTCCGGCTCGCCCGCCAGGATGCGCTCGAGGACGTGCACCTGCCGGTCGGTCTCCGGGAGTGCCGTTCCCCCGGGGGTGACGTAGTCGATGACGAAGGCCCCCTCGTCGATCTCGGGGAGGAATCCGGTGCCGATGAACCGGTAGGCAGCAATCCCCGCCGCGACGAGAACGACCGCGGCGATCGCCATCAACCGCCCGTGGTGAAGGACCCTGCCTAACGATCGCTCGTAGCGGATCGAGAGCTCGTCGATCGCCCCGCCGACGCGCGCGAGGAAGCCCTGCTGCCGGGCATCAGGGGAGTGCGCGGCCTCGGCGCGCTCTTCCGCCGCGTCCTCGGCCGACAGGAACTGCTCGGCGAGCAGGGGGATGATCGTCAGCGCGAGGACGAGCGAGACGAGCACGGCGATCGTGAGGGTGATCGACAGCGTCTTGAACAGCTGCCCCTCGACCCCTGTCAGGAAGCCGAGGGGAAGGAACACCACCACGGTCGTGAGCGTCGAGGTGGTCACCGGCCAGATCAGCTCGCGCACCGCGTCGTGAATCGCCTGCTCGCGGTCCGGGTTGATCTGCAGGTGCCTGACGATGTTCTCGGTGACCACCACCGCGTCGTCGATGACGAGCCCGATCGCGATCGCCATCGCGCCCAACGTCATCAGGTTGAAGCTCTGTCCCGTCAGCGACATGATGAAGACGGTGATCGCCATCGTCAGCGGGATCGCCGAGGCGCTGATCGCGGTGATCCGTGCGTGGCGGAGGAAGAGCAGCAGCACGATGATCGCCAGCGCGGCGCCGATGAGCATCGCGTCGCGGACCGAGGTGACCGCGTCGCGCACGAGCGCCGCCTGGTCGTAGACCGGCTTCAGCCGCACCCCGGGAGGCAGCGTCGTCCCGATCGAAGCGGCGATCCGCGCCACGCTGTCGGCGATCGCGACGGTGTTCCCCCCGGGCTGTCGCGTGATGTTGAGGAGCGCCGCCGGACGCCCGTCGCCGGCGATGATCCGGACATGGTCCTCGGTGCCGCTGGCGACGGTCGCGATGTCGCGGACGCGCGTCGTCCCGCGGACGACGACGTTGCCGATGTCCTCCGCCGAATGCGCCTCGGAGGTCGTGACGATCAGGTACTGCTTGTAGTTCGCCGGCATCCGGCCGACCGCGGCGACGTCGGTTGCGCTCCGTATCGCCGCCGCGAGGTCGTCGTAGGTCAATCCGAGCGAGCCGAGTCGGGACGGATCGGCGATGACCTCGATCTCGCGGACATCGCTCCCCTGCACCTCGACGCGTCCGACACCGGGAACACGCGAGATGAGCGGCCGGATCTGGTAGCGAGCGATGTCGTAGAGCGTCGCCGGGTCGCCCCCCTCGAGGTTGTACGAGAGCACGGGGAAGAGCGAGGGCGTCAGCCGCTCCACCTGGAGCTCGATCCCCGACGGGAGGCTCGCACGCACCTCGTTCACGCGCTGCTGCGTCTGTTGCAGCGCGTACGCCATGTCCGTGTTCGCGGCGAAGGTGATGTTCGTCTGGCTACCGCCGCGGATGACCTTCGACTGCACCCGCGTCACCCCGGGGACGATGCTCACCGCCTCCTCGATCGGGCGGGTCACCGCGAACAGCACCTGCCGCGCGCCTAACGCCGAGCCCTCGGCGACGACCGTGATCCGCGAGAACTGCAGTTCGGGGTAGATCGCCGATGGCAGCCGGAGTGCCGCCCAGATCCCGGCGGCGCTCACCAGGGTGACGATCAGGTAGGCGAACCGCCGCTGCTCGGCGAGGCGCGCGAAGAAGCCGCGGCTCGCCGCTGCTCCCGCGGGCGCGGAACCTTCGCTCACGGCGTCATCCCCTCGCTCCCGGTCGTGACGACCTTCGCGCTGTCCTCGACCCCGTACGCGCCGTAGGTGACCACCCTCTCGCCCGCTCGCAGTCCCGCGGTGATCTCGGCGAGCCGCGACGTCCGCGCGCCGACCGTCACCGGGCGCGCGTGGGCGACGTTCTGCGCATCGACCACGAACACCTTGAAGCCGTCGCCTTCCGGAACGAGCGCGTCGACGGGGACGACGATGGCGTCAGCCCTGACGCTGGTCGCGATCTCCCCGAAGACGGTCTCGCCGATGCGGAGTACGCGCTGCACGGTCGTCACGCGGACGCGCACGGCGACCGATCGAGTCGCCGAGTCCACGGCCCCGCCAACGTCGACGACCGTGCCGTGGCCGAGCGATTCACCGCCGGCGCTCTGTCCGGCGACGAGGGCGACCGCCGCCCCGGTGTGGATGCGCGCCGCATCGGCCGGGGT
>DASSZC010000322.1:0-5406 GCA_035702925.1 Gemmatimonadaceae bacterium
CTTCACCCCGGAGATGCTCCGGTCGCGGAAGTCGCCTCCCTCCTCGAAGGGGCCGAGGAACATCAGGTAGGTGCGGACGGTGTCCGCCCCCCACTCGTCGATGTACTGGTCGGGGTTGACGACGTTGCCGCGGGACTTCGACATCTTCGCGCCCTCGCGGATGATCAGCCCGTGGGCGCGGAACTTCGTGAACGGCTCCTCGAAGTCGACCATCCCCGCGTCGTGCAGCACCATCGTCACGAAGCGCGAGTAGAGCAGGTGCAGCACCGCGTGCTCGTTCCCCCCGATGTACGAAGTCACCGGCAGCCACTTCTTCGTCAGCGCCTTGTCGAAGGCGACGTCCTCGCGGTCGGCGCTCGGATAGCGGAGGAAGTACCAGGCGCTGTCGAGGAAGGTGTCGGAGACGTCGGTCTCGCGGCGCGCCTTTCCACCGCACTGCGGGCAGTCGACGTGATACCACTCGGCGTGACGGGCGAGCGGCGAGATCCCCGAGTCGTCGGGACGAAAGTCCTCGACGAAGGGCAGCTCCACCGGCAGGTCCGTCTCCGGCACCGGCACCGTGCCGCAGGCGTCGCAGTAGATGATCGGGATCGGCGGACCCCAGTAGCGCTGGCGCGAGATGCACCAGTCGTGCAGGCGGAAGGTCGTGACCTCCTCCCCTGCACCGCGCTCGGCGAGCCAGGCGACGATGCGCGAGGTCGCGTCGGCGACCGACATTCCGTCGAACTCACCGGAGTTCACGATCCGTGCGCCGTCGACGGTGACGTCGGCCGCCTCGAGGGGAGCGTCAGGCGCGGCTTCGGGGCCGGCGACGACGCGCACGATCGGCAGACCGAACGCGGTCGCGAACTCGAAGTCGCGCTCGTCGTGGCCGGGGACGGCCATGATCGCCCCGGTGCCGTACTCCATCAGCACGTAGTCGGCGATCCATACAGGTACAGCCAGTCCCGTGGCCGGATTGATCGCGGTCGCCCCGGTGAAGGCGCCCGTCTTCTCCTTGCTCGTTTTCCGGGTGATCAGGTCCTGGTGCGACGCACGCGTGCGATAGGCATCGACTGCCTCACGCTGCTCGGGACGGGTGATCGCGTCGACGAGGGGATGCTCGGGGGCGAGCACGAGGTACGTCGCGCCGAAGATCGTGTCCGGACGCGTCGTGAAGACGACGATGTCGTCGGCGCTGTCCCCGTCGTCGCTGACGCGGAAGGTCAGGCGGGCACCGCTCGAGGCACCGATCCAGTTCCGCTGCGCGGTGCGCGTCGAGTCGGACCAGTCCATCGTGTCGAGGTTCTTCAGCAGCCGCGCGGCGTAGTCGGTGATGCGGAAGAACCACTGCTCGAGCTGGCGCTGCTCGACCGGCGTCTTGCACCGCTCGCAGACCCCGCCCTCGACCTGCTCGTTGGCGAGCACGGTCTTGCAGCTCGGGCACCAGTTCACCGCCGCGCGCTTCTTGTACGCCAGTCCGCGGTGGTAGAGCTGGAGGAAGATCCACTGCGTCCACTTGTAGTAGGCGCGGTCGGTGGTCGAGAGCTCCCTGCTCCAGTCGACCATCAGCCCGGCGCGGTGCAGCTGGCGGCGGAAGTTCTCGATGTTCCGCGGAATCAGCTCGCTCGGATGGACCCCGACCTTGAGGGCGTAGTTCTCCGAGTGGATGCCGAACGCGTCGTAGCCGATCGGCTCGAAGACGGTGTGCCCTCGCTGACGCTGGAATCGTCCATGTATGTCGTTCCCCGTGAACGCGTAGAGGTTGCCGATGTGCAACCCTTCCGCGGACGGATAGGGGAACATCATGAGCTGATAGAAAGGCTTGTCGCCCTTCGCGAGGTCGGTCGTGTTCGCGCGGGCGCCGGCCCACCGATCCTGCCACTTCCGTTCGATGACGGACGGATCGTAGCCCGGAATCTCCTCGGGCGCGCGCGGTGTGATGGGATCTGCCATATGGAACCATGAAATCTAGCGTCGCGAGCGAGCGCCCGTAAATGACCGAGAGAGCAGCATCCATCGACGCGTCTCGCGACGCGAGAGGCAGCACCCTGCGGCGACGGATCCTCGTCAGCGCCGCGCTGATCGTCGTCGTCACCCTCGCCGCGCTCGCCTGGGCGGGGAGCGCCGGGATGGGGTCGATCTTCCGCCGTGAGGCGGACATGCGTGTCCGCGACATCGCCCAGCGCTCCGCCGTCCTCGCCGAGCGCATGCTCGCCGAGCGCCAGCGCGAGCTCGAGCTGCTCACGACGTCGCCGGGAGCGGTTGCCGCCGCGCGCGCCGGGAGCCAGCGCGCCGAGACGCTCGGGCTGGAGCGCGAGCCGGTGGATGCCCTCGAGAAGCGCTTCAACGACAACCGGACCCTCGATGCCGACCCGGCCTTCCGCCGCTATCTCTCCGGCTTGCAGGGGAAGATCGGCGCGATCGAGGCGATCCTCACTGACCGCTGGGGGCACAACATCGCCACCACCTCGCAGACCCAGGACTTCATGCAGGGGGACGAGGAGTGGTGGCAGACCGCCGCGACGCAGGGGACGACCCCGCCGGCCGCGGAGTTCGACGACTGGTCGAAGCAGGTCGTGCTGACGATGGCGCGCGCGGTCCGCGACCCGGCGACGCAGCAGGCGATCGGCGTGCTCAAGGTGACTTACGGGATGACCCGTACCGACAGCGCCCTCGCCCGCAGCAGCGGAAACAGCGGGGGGATCGAGGTCGAGCTGCTCGACGGCCAGGGAAACGTGATCGCCAGCTCTGGCAACACCCCGCGCATGAAGCCCTTCGCCGGCGCGCGCGAGGCGGCGGTGGCCAACGACTCGGTGAAGAGCTACGATATTGCCGGCGGACGGGGGTGGGTGACGTCGGTCCCGGTGGGCGATGACGGATGGCGCATCGCCGCGCACGTCAATGAAGCAACGGCGCTCGCCGAGGCGCACCGCGTCGAGCGCTATCTCTCGATGGCGACCGCGGCGCTCGGACTCCTCCTCCTGATCGGCCTCTGGCTGCTCGATCGCTTCGTCGCGACGCGCATCACGCGGCCCACCCTCGTCCTCGCCGCGGCGGCGGAGCGGGTTGCGGCCGGCGACCTGTCGGTGGAGATCGACGAGCGGTCGTCGACCAACGACGAGATCGGACGACTCAGCCGCGCGACGGGGACGATGATCCGCGAGCTGCGACGCCTGGCCACCGCGCTCCGCGCGACGTCGAGCGAGACCGCGGCGATGGCGACCGAGATCACGAGCGGCGCCGCGGCGATGGCCACCACCGCGGAAGCGATGGCCACCTCGTCGAGCGACCTCAGTGAGCAGTCGGGCAGCATGTCGCAGGCGCTGGTGCAGTTCGCGAACGATTCGACGAAGCTGGTCGCGATCTCGGCGGAGCTCGACTCGGGTTCGCAGGAAGGCCTCGAGCGAAACATCACGCTCCGCGTCCTCGCGGCGCAGAATCGCGAGCGGCTCGACCAGGCCGCGACCGCGCTCGACGGGCTCGCCGCCGATGTCAGCGCGAGCGCGAGCGCGGCCGACTCGCTCGCTCACGCCTCCGAGGAGATTCGCGCCTTCGTGACCTTCGTGCAGAAGATGGCGCGGCAGTCGAAGCTCCTCGCCCTCAACGCGGCGATGGAGGCGGCGCGCGCGGGCGCGCACGGGCAGGGATTCGCCGTCGTCGCCAGCGAGGTGCGCCGGCTCGCCGCGGGCGCCGCCGAAGCCGCGGAGAAGACGGAGACCCTCGTTCGCGACGTGCTCACTCGCGTCGACGAATCGCGAGCGAGCACCGCGCGCACGGTGGAAGCGGTGCAGACGGTCACCAGCGCGACGCGGCAGGGTCTCGAGTCGTTCGCCCTGATCGAGTCGGCGGTCGCCGAGAATGAGGCGTGGATGGAGGCGATCTCGCAGGCGTCGGCGCAGACGCACGCGCTGATCGGCGAGATGACGACCCGTCTCGAGGCGGTATCGCACACGACGGAGAACTTCGCGGCGTCGATGGAGGAGGTGGCCGCGTCGAGCGAGGAACAGAGCGCGTCGACCGCGGAGATCGCCGACGTCGCCCGCTCGCTCGGACGTTCGGCGGAGGAGCTGGCGCGTCTCGTCGCCAGCTTCCGGTTAGGCGACCAGGGGGGCGTCGCGGCGCCCCCGTCCGGCACGCCGGGAATGCCATCGATCGGGATGGCGGGCATCGACGTCGAGGAGCTCGAGCGCGGCGCTGCCTGACTGCCTCAGGGCAGCGGACCCATGTAGTTTCCGCGCATGACTGAATCGCGCACGCGTCGCAGCAGCACGAAGAGCGTTCGTCCTCCCGCCGACCTCCTCGCCACCACCGCGTTCTTTCGCGGGTTGCCGGGGCCGGACCTCGAATACCTCGCGGCGCGAATGACCCCCGCGTCCTACGCCCCCGACACGCTGCTCTTCCGCGAGGGGGACCCGCGGCAGCTGCTCGCCGTGATCGTCAGCGGCAGCGTCGCGATCGCCAAGGATGAAGGGAGGGGGCGCGAGTCGCGGCTGGTCACTCTCGGCGCCGGCGAAATCGTCGGCGAGGGGCTGCTGCTCGACGACTCCGGCCACGCCACGACCGCGCGCGTGCTCGAGGCGGCGGAGGTGCTGGTCCTCGGCGCGAAGGAGGTGAAGGCGCTGCTCACCGAGCGCCCGCAGCTCTTCGCCGCGCTGGTGGCGCGCGCGGCGCGCTCGATCTCGCAGCGGCTGCGCAGCGCCGACGCGACGCTGGTCGGGCGCGGACGGCCGATGGGATTCGCCGGCGCGGCGACCCGGATGGAGCACGACCTGTTGGGGGACCGCGAGGTCCCCGACGAGGCGCTGTACGGGGTGCAGACGCTGCGCGCGCTGGAGAACTTCCCGATCACGGGAACGCCGCTGCGCGAGTTTCCCGAGCTGATCGTCGCGTTAGGCGCGGTGAAGGAGGCGGCGGCGCTGGCCAACGAGGAGCTCGGGCTGCTCGCGCCGGAGACCGCGCAGCTGATCGTGCAGGCGGCGCGCGAGGTCCGCGCGGGGCGGCACCACGAGCACTTCCTGGTGGACATGATCCAGGGGGGCGCCGGGACGTCGACGAACATGAACGCGAACGAGGTGATCGCGAACCGTTCGCTCGAGCTCGCGGGGAAGCAGCGCGGCGACTACAAGGCGGTGCACCCGAACAACCACGTCAACCTCAGCCAGTCGACGAACGACGTCTATCCGACGGCGGTCAAGCTCGCGCTGCACGCCAGCCTCGATGGGCTGCGCGGGGCGATCAAGGATCTCGCCGCCGCCTTCCTGATGAAGGGCGACGAGTTCTCGCAGCTGATCAAGATGGGGCGCACGCAGCTGCAGGACGCGGTGCCGATGACGTTAGGCCAGGAGTTCACCGCCTTCGGCCACACCCTGCTCGAGGACGTCGAACGGTTAGGCGAGGTGCAGGCGCTGATCCGCGAGATCAACA
>DASSZC010000374.1:0-2429 GCA_035702925.1 Gemmatimonadaceae bacterium
CGGGTCCAGCTCGACCGCGCGCCGGAACTCGGCACGGGCATCGGCGAATCGCGCCCTGCTCCGCAGGAAGTAGCCGGCAGTGGCGTGGAAGCGCGCAGCAGTCGAGTCGAGCCCGATGGCGCGGTAGATCTGGGCGATGGCCTGGCTCGTCTTCCGGTCGCGGAACAGGGTCGTCGCATATTCGGCGGCAATGTCGGCATCGCCTGGCTCGAGCCTCAACGCCGTCGCGTAGGCAGCCTCGGCTTCCTCGAGGCGATCGAGGCGGGCGAGCGTCCAGGCCAGGTTGTAGAACGCCGACGCGTAGCTCGAGTCGAGACTCACGGCGCGTTGGAAGTGCGGGAGCGCTCCCGCATAATCGTGCTGGTCGAGCAGCACCCATCCCAACGCGTTAGGCGGCCACGCCCAGTGGGGCAGCTGCTCCTCGGCACGCGCCAGCCACGGTCGCGCCTCCGACTTCCGGCCGAGCCACATGAGGCTGAGGCCATAGGCGAACTGCGCCTGGCCATCGTCCGGGTGCGCGCGCACATTCCGCTCCGCGTCGGCGATCACCCGACGCGCTTCCACCGCATTCTCGGGAAAGGTGGGCGCCGGTCGTTCGTTTCCCGGCAGCCTCGCCATGACGACGAGCACGATCACGAGTGAGAACATCACCGTGAGGGTGAGAAGTGCCTGGCGTTCGCTCGAGGGAGACGGTCTGTTCATGTCAGGCGGCGAGGGCGAACGCCCAAGATGGCATGAGCGGGAGATCGTCGCCAGAGAGCGCCCCGCCCGGACCTTGCGCGCCGCGCCCGCCGCTCCGCAGTATTTGCGCGCGGCCGCGAGCGATCCTCCACGATGCCACACCCTCCCGCCTAACGGTTTCCCTCATGGACGACCCTCGTCACGACCGCGGCTCCCCGGGCTGGATCACCCTCGTCCTCCGCGATGTCCAGTTCTGGGTCCCGGTGATCGTCCTCGCCGCAGGGCTGCTCGTGCTGCGGTGGATCTCGTGAGCGCGGTCGCGCTCCCGGAGGAGCTGCCCGGCACGACGGGCGCAGCGACCGACAACCGGCGGCTGCGCACCCTGCAGACCGTCGGGATGATCTGCGGCCTCACCGCCGGCGCCTGGCTCGGAGCCGCCGAGGCGCCGACGAAGCTCGTCAACTCCGGGCTGTCGCCGGTGGTCGTCTCGCTGGCGATGGTGGTCGGCGTCTTCCTCGCGCGCTGGTCCCTCCCCGCCCTGATCCAGGGAACTTCGTACATCGCCGACGATTTTCGTCAGGCACCGCACCTCATCGTCTGGGCGGTGCTCGCCGGCTACGTCTGGGCGGTCGCCAACACGCTGACGATCTTCGCCGTGCGCGACGTGGGGTTGAGCATCGCCTTCCCACTCTGGAACAGCAACAGCCTGCTCGGCATCCTCTGGGGGATTCTCTTCTTCGGTGAGCTCCGCGGCGCCGATGCGCGGCGCTGGTTCGGCGTGATCGGCGGCGCACTGCTCATGTTCGGCGGCGCGACCGCGCTCGCGATCGCGTCGTCGACGCAATCGTCGTCGGGGAACGCGGTGCGCGGCGTCGCCGCCGCACTCGCTGCCGGCGTGATGTGGGGGACGATGTACATCCCCTATCGCAAGGCGTACCTGACGGGGATGAATCCGCTCTCCTTCATAACGTTCTTCACCGTCGGTGAGCTCGCGATGATGTCGGTGCTGGCGATCTCCTTCAGCGGCGGCGTCACTCCCCTGGTGCACCAGCTCTCCGCCGCGCGGCACGTGCTCTTCTGGCTCCTCGCCGGCGGCGTCGTCTGGGTAGTGGGCGATCTCTTCCAGCAGTACGCGGTAAAGTACGCCGGCATCACCCGCGGCATCCCGCTCTCCAACACCAACCAGCTCTGGGGACTGCTCTGGGGAGTCCTCGTCTTCGGCGAGCTCCGCGGCGGCCCTCACGACGTCCTCGTCAAGGTCATCCTCGGCTCCGTCGTCATGGCGTTAGGCGCCGGCGTGATCGCCCTCTCGTCGGTGAGCCGCGCCGAGCACGCCCGCTGGCGCGAAGCGGCGCTTCGCGAGGGTGAACGCTATGGTGTCGACGCCGGCTACACCGAGGCGCGCGGCATCGGCCGCGAGCCCGGCACGACGACATATCGCCGTACGTGGATCGACTGGCTCGTCGTCGCTGCTGCGACCGCGACGCTGATCGGCTTCGCGATGATCGCCGAGGCGCCGCAGATCGCCTTGCACTGGGGATGGGCAGCCGCGCTGTCGTTGGCGACGCTCGCCGTGCTCGCCGGCTGCGCGATCGCACTCTGGCGGACGACGCGCTTCAGCTGAGCCGAGTCCGGCGGGGGGAGATGGAAGCGCGTGTGTGACTGCGGAACGGCGCCACCGAGCTCGAAGCGCGTGCGTGACTGCGGAACGGCGCCACCGAGCAGTTGTGTTGAAAATCAAGCGGTGG
>DASSZC010000294.1:0-6153 GCA_035702925.1 Gemmatimonadaceae bacterium
TTCCCGGAGCTGCCCATGACGTCGTTGGTGTCGCTGGTTCAAGCTCTGGGAATCGCCTACGCGAGCGGGATCAACCTCTACGCGACGGTCACGATCCTCGGTCTTGCCTCGCGGATGGGATGGATCGATCCGCTGCCGGGCGGGCTTTCCGCGGTCTCGCATCCCGTCGTCATCGGGATCGCGGCGGTGCTCTATGTCTTCGAGTTCGTCGCGACGCTGATACCAGGAGTCGCGTCGGCGTGGGAGACCTTCCACAGCCTCGTCAGGCCCCCTGCAGCGGCCGCACTTGCCGCGATGACGGTCTGGCATGGGGAAGCCTTCATCATCCTGGCGGCGGCCCTTCTCGGCGGCGGGCTTGGCGTCGTGACGCACACGACGAAGCTCGGCCTTCGCTACGCGATCGACACTTCCCCGGAGCCGATCACCAACGGGGCATCGAACGTCGCCGAGCTCGGACTGGTGGCGAGCGTGTCGCTGTTCGTGTGGAACCACCCGTGGGTGACGCTCACGCTCGCGCTCGTCGTGCTCGTCGCGCTCGTGCTGATGGTCCGGCTCATCTGGCGGGCACTGCGCCAGGTCTTCTCGGGAAACTGGATGCCCGGTCCGGGGCTCCTGCAGGGCGCACGATGCTCGGCGGCCTCGCCCCCGCCGGAGCGAGACCGAATCGACGACTGACCGCGCCGCCTAACGGAGGAGCCGGACCTGCTGGTGAACGGTCTGGATGAACTCCTGGCGCTGCGATCCTGCATCGACGACGATCTTCGTCGAGCCGTTCCCGGTTCCGCCAAGCAGGACGCCGAGCTCGGGATCGACGTAGAGCACGCTGCTTCCCTGCCCGGCCCCGCTGAGATCGACCTGGCGGCCGGCGGCGCGCCCCTGCCCCGAGATCGTCGTCGTCGTCGTCCGCGCAACTTCGAAGGCGACGTCCCCGGCGCGACGCGACCAGTCGCCTGGGACCGACACCCACGCTGCGCGCGACTGGCGGATGCTGCGCGCGATCAGCGGCAGCGCGCCCCGGCAGGTGACAGTCGTGGTCGAATCCGTCCATTCGGCGGCCGGGATCAGGGGGACGGGCAGCGCGGTCAACAGCTCCCGCCCCGCCGTGACCACAGCGCTCACCGGCGTCGCGCAGACCGCCGTCGAGTCGATCGCGGCGGTGCCCTGCGGCCGCCCGTCGAGGAAAGCCGTCATCGTGAACGGAACGTCCGTCGACACCGGTGTGGTGGCCGCCGCGCGGGAGCTCGTGACGGTGAAGGTATCGACCGTGCCCGCGATGTTGATCGTACCCGAGTCGCTGCGGGCGATGCGGTACGTCACGAGCGCACGCGTGGATACCGTATCGACGCGTGCGTCGCCCGCCACGGTGATCACCGCGTCGGTCCGCACTTCGTAGCGATAGGTCCCCGGCGCATAGGCGAACGGGTGCGGCGCCGGCGCTGAAACGTTAGGCACGGCAGCGGCCGGCGGGGCGACGACCGGGGGCACCGGCGTCGTCGAGGGACGTGGCGATGTGGACGGCGCCGACGCTCCGGAGGACGCACAGGCGGTGGCCAGCGCGACGACCGCGCCGAGCGAGAGCGTGGTGCGGACGAGGGACGAAGCCGGATCGACGCGGGGCATGGAAAGCCGATGGTGAACGGAAGCGCCGCGACAGCAGGGGCGGCGCGATACGGTGGCGTCAGGCGGGTGAGTGCACGCAAGCGGCCTGTAAGCCGGGTTCTGTCGGACGACGAATCGTCCGGACGGTCATTCCTCTCGGAGTGCGGTCACCCGCACCCTCCAGCAGCCGACCCGCGGCGTCTTGATCGGGGAGGACTGCCCCTCGCCGCCTATTTGGCCTTGCTCCGACCGGGGTTTACCGTGCCGCTCCCGTTGCCGGCAGCGCGGTGGGCTCTTACCCCACCTTTTCACCCTTACCCGCTCGGCTCGCGCCTAACGGGCGGTTTGTTTTCTGTGGCACTTTCCGTCACGCATCGCCTCGCGGCGTACGTGCCCAGGAGTTACCTGGCAGCCTGTCCATGGAGCCCGGACTTTCCTCGGCGCACCGCCGTGAGGCGGATTGCCGCGACCATCCGGCCGCTTGCATGCTCATGAAATGTACTTCGATACCCCCCAGAGAACGAGCCCGCCGAGGACGAAGATCGCGGCGATCCCGGCGCATCCCCGCCGGGGAGCCGCGACCCGCCCCGGCGGCCGGCGCTCCTCCGCGGCCGATGGGCCGAGCGCGTCGCGGAACTGCGCGAGGTCGTGCCAGCGGTCGGCGGGCTGCTGCTCGATGGCGCGGAGGAGTGCCGTGGTGAGGGTGCCGGTCACGGTCGTTGCCGGCGCCCCGTCGTCGGCGAGGACGACGGCCATCATCGTCGCGGTGGTCCGGCCACCGAAGGGCGGCCGTCCGGTGAGGGCGGTGTACAGCGTCACGCCTAACGCGAAGATGTCGGTGTGGGCGTCGAACGGCGCGCCACCCTGCACCTCCGGCGCGAAGTACAGCGCCGCGTCGAGCTCCGCGGCGAGGGTCGGGACGCCGACTCCCGCGGCGCGCAACGCCAGCGCCAACCCGGGCCAGCGCAACGAGACGCTTCCGTCGGCGGCGGCGCGAAGGGTCGATGGCGTGATCAGGCCGTGTGGCTGGGTGCCGGCCAGCGCGTCGATCGACGAGCGGGCGATCGCGAGCAGCTCGGCGGCGGGGACCGGCCCGGTCCGGGCGAGGCGCTCGGCCAGCGAGACGCCGCGCAGCGGGAGCTCGAGGAAGTACAGCTGTCCCGACTCGGTGATACCGGCGCCCTGGTAACCGGCACGCTCCAGCGAGCGGACGAATGCATCGGGATCGGTCACTCGCGCATTGAGCGCCGGCGACAGCTGCGTGACGAGCACATTCCTCCCGTCCGACGTCGTCGCCGCGAACTCGACACCGAGGGGAGACGGGATGCCGTGATCGTCGAGGAAGACGGGCGCATCGAGCGCGCGCAGCGCGAGAACGAAATCGTCGGGTGACATGAATGCGGAGAAAGCATGGCGGTGCGATGAATCGCTCACGACGCGGAAGCCGCGGCGTGATCTGAAATGACGACGATGTGACCCGGGGCGCCACTCTTTGCGCGCAGGTGCAGCCCGCCCCCTTTCACCGTCGCGGAGGCCTATGACACCGGTGACCATTCCCCGCCCCGCCGTGGGCGGCCCCAGCGAGTCGCTGGCCGCCGTCGCCACGATGTTCGATCCCACCGAGCGCGCACGTGTCGACGCCGCCGGCATCGGCGTCTACCGGGCGCTGCATCGCGACTCGCTCGACGACGTATTTCGCGACCTGCGCGAGCGGCAGATCGGGGCGGTGCTCGTTTCGGTCTGCCGCTGCGCGGACCACGACGCGGCGAAGATCGCGCGCCTCGTCCGCGAGTTCCCGCGCATCCCCGCCGTCGCGCTGCTGACGCAGCTCGAGCAGCAGACCCCGCGTGCCGTCCTCGCGCTCGGGCGGAGCGGGATCCGGGCGATCGTCGACGTGCGCCAGCCGACGGGATGGCGCGAGCTGCGTGCCGTGCTCGCCGAGGGGCGCGGCGACGACATCCAGCGACTGGCGCTGGCCCGCATCGCCGAGGACCTGCCTAACGCGCCGGCCGACTGCCAGCAGTTCTTCGAGCTCGTCTTCCGCCCGCGCTCGATCGGGACGGTGCGTGCCCTCGCCCGCGCGTTAGGCGTCCTGCCGAGCACCCTGATGAGCCGCTTCTTCCGCGCCGGGCTGCCGGCGCCGAAGCGCTACCTGGCGACGGCGCGGCTCGTCCGCGCCGCCCGCCTGCTCGAGAATCCGGGGCTGTCGGTGGCCAGCGTCGCCAATCACCTCGACTACTCCTCGCCCCAGAGCTTCGGCCGCCACGTGCGGACGATGATGCAGCTCAGCGCGGTCGAGTTCCGCGAGCGTTATGACGGCGAGGGGATGCTGCGCCGCTTCCGCGAAGAGCTGGTGATCCCCCACGCGCCCGTGCTGCGCGCCTTCTCGCCCCTCACGAGCGTTCCCCCGTCGCGGCAGTGACCGTGAACCGCGTGATCGAGCGCCGCAACCGGTCGGCGAGGTCGGCGAGCTGCTGCGACGAGCTGGAGAGGGCGCCGAGCGAGCTTCGCTGCGCGGACGCGGCGTGTGACGCCTCCTCGGCGTGCGCCGCGGCTTCGACCGACACGTTTTCCATCGCCCGGATGGAGTCGGCGAGCGTGCCCATCGCTTCCGACTGGTCGCGGGAGACGGCGGCGGCGTCGGTGATCACGGCGGCGATGCGCTCGATGCCGCTGAGGACCGCGCCCAGCGCGGCGGTCGCGTCGGTGGCGACGGAGCCGACGCCGCGGACCTGTTCCTCGCCCTCGGTCATCGCGTGCACCGCGGACTCGATCTGGTCGCGGACACCGGCGATGGCGACCGCGATCTCCTTCGCGGCGCGCTCGCTCTGCGCCGCGAGCTTTCCCACTTCATCGGCGACGACGGCGAATCCCTTCCCGTGCTCGCCGGCGCGCGCCGCTTCGATCGCGGCATTGAGCGCGAGGAGATTCGTCTGCCGGGCGATCCCGGAGACCGATTGCGCGAACTTGCCGATCTTCTCGGAGGCACTCGCCAGCTCGCTGACCGCGGCGGCTGACTGGCGCACCTTCTCGCCGATCGTGACGAGCGATTCGGCGGCGCGCCCGGTCGCCTCGCGACTCGACGTCGCCGCGACGACGAGCGCGCGCGCATCGTTTTCCATTTCCACAGCACGGCCGCGTAGCCCGCTCGCGGCGTCGAGCGCGAGGTCGGTCTGGCGCACACCCGCGACCGCGTGGTGCCGCTGTTCCTTCAGGCGCTGGCTGACGTCACCGACGGTCGCCGCGAACTCATCGCCGGCGATCCTGATCTCACCGGCCGACGCGGCCAGCTGTTCGGCGACCGCGGCGACTTCGTCGGATTCGTGCTGGACGCTGGCGATGAGCTGACCGATCTCTCCGAGCATGCGATTGAAGCTGCGCTGGAGAAATCCCAGCTCGTCGGCGTACTTGCTCTCGGCGCGCGCGGTGAGGTCGCCCCCTTCAGCAGCCACCATGCACTCGCGCGTCGCACGGATGCGGCTGATGAGCTTCGACGCGATCGGGACGATGGAATGCGAGACGAGGAGCAGCAGCCCGGCGTCGACGAGAATCCATGCCGTCGACTGGCTCAGCTCAGGATGTTGCGACCGGCCGAGCAGCATTGCGGTCGCGTACCCGACCGCCGACGCGACGGCGGTGAAATAGCCGATCACGCGGCCGCGGTCGAAAGAGTAGGGGACGATCGCGAGGAAGTAGATGCCGATCAGCCCCGGCGACGCATACGTGTACACGATCGTGCTGATCAATGCCGCGTCGAAGGCGGCGAAGGTGTAGCGGAACCACCAGTGCCGCGCGCGCAACGCGATTCGCGTGAGCACCCAATTGATGACGATGGCGACACCGGCGACGCCGAACACGGTCGCGAAGGTGACGTTGAGCGCGCCGAAGATCTTCGCCGCGAGGAAGGAGATCGCGATGGCGACGGTGCTGACGAGGCGACGGCGGTAGCCGAGCCGGAAGGTGATGAGGTCCTTCTCGAGCTCTTCGTCGTCGCTGGACGCGAGGCGGGCGATGCGAGAGCGAACGTTCGGTGCCGGCGACGGGTGGTACGCTCCGGCGGCCGGGGGCGTGTATTGGCCCTCGCCGGTCGGAATCGTGCCCCGAGCTTCCGTGGTTCGGGTCACGCCGCTCCGTTGGAGAGGGTGGTTAGCCCTGATTGCAGCGGGTGAACACCGTTAGACAGGCTCATTGCCGTGCTGGAATGGATGGTGCATTCGATGTCTTCACAGCTCGCGGCCGACACCTCTGGTGTTCGCCGCCAACACCTCACGACGATCGACTTCGGTCAGCGGAAACGGCATAACGGTGCTCGACGCAGAGGGGACCGCAGTTCAACGACTGACCCAACAGGTGGTCGCCGCCCTCCAGGCGGGGGCGCCGGCACTCGCTGCGCGCTGGCGAACCGACGGGGCGCGGGTCGCGCCCGGGGCACCGGTGCTCGAAGCGGGAACCGCGCATTCCGCCGAGGTCGTGCGCGCGCTCGATGCGCTCGCCCGGGGAATCAGCGGCGATTCGTGCTGGCAGGACGACCTGATTCGCGCCGGCTGGGCATTG
>DASSZC010000068.1:0-4666 GCA_035702925.1 Gemmatimonadaceae bacterium
AGGGCCCATTCGTTCATGACTCGCTGCTCAAGAAGGTCACCGCGATGAACTCGCGGAGCGAGAAGCGTGTCGTGAAGACGTGGTCGCGGGCGAGCACGGTGGTGCCCGACTTCGTGGGGCACACGTTCGCGGTGCACAACGGCAACAAGTTCATCCCGGTCTACGTGACCGAGAACATGGTGGGGCACAAGCTCGGCGAGTTCGCGCCGACGCGCCTGTTCCGCGGGCACACGGGGCAGAAGGCCACCGACAAGAAGGCCGGCGGCGTGAAGCCCGGGGGGCGGTAAATGGCTAACGAGACGCTGAACCACGAGGCCCGCGCGATCCAGCGGACGACGCGCCAGTCTCCCTACAAGATGCGGCTCGTCATCGACGAGATCCGCGGCAAGATGGTGAACGAGGCACTGGCCTACCTCAAGTTCTCCAAGAAGCACGCCGCCAAGCAGATCGAGAAGACGCTGGCGTCGGCGGTGGCGAACGCCGAGCACCGGGCCCGGGAGAACGGGCTGGCGATCGACGTGGACCGCCTGTACGTCAAGCTCGCGATCGTCAACGAGGGACCGAAGCTCAAGCGCTTCATGCCGGCGGCGATGGGTCGCGCCACGCCGATTCAGAAACGGACCAGCCACGTCGAGATCATCGTGGCCGAGAAGGGGGGTCGCTAATGGGACAGAAAGTACATCCGATCGGCTTCCGCCTCGGCATCTCGAAGACCTGGCGGTCGACCTACTACGCCAACCGCGACCTGCCGGCGCTGCTCAAGGAAGACGAGCTGCTGCGCAAGTATCTGAAGGCGCGCCTCGGCCACGCGGCGATCGCCGACATCCGCATCGAGCGGAAGCCGGGGAAGGTCGTCGTGACGATCCACACCGGGCGTCCCGGCGTCGTGATCGGGAAGAAGGGCGCCGAGGTGGACAAGCTGCGTGACGAGCTCGCGCAGCTGACGGGGAAGGAAGTCGGCATCAACGTCGAGGAGATCAAGCGTCCGGAGCTCGACGCGCAGCTCGTCGCCGACAACATCGCCAACCAGCTCGCCCAGCGCGTCTCCTTCCGCCGCGCCATGAAGCGCGCCGTGCAGAGCACGATGCGGATGGGCGCGCAGGGGATCAAGATCAAGTGCGGCGGCCGGCTTGGCGGAGCCGAGATCGCGCGCGTCGAGGGCTACCACGAGGGGCGCGTGCCTCTCCACACCCTCCGCGCCGACATCGACTACGCGACCTCGACGGCGAAGACCACCTACGGCACGATCGGCGTCAAGGTGTGGATCTTCAAGGGCGAGATCGTGGAAGACCGCCGCGGCAAGACGTATTCGACCGGCGTCTGACGGCCGACCTCAGAGAGATATCAGGAGAGCTGACCGATGCTGAGTCCGAAGCGTGTGAAGTTCCGCAAGATGTTCAAGGGCCGGATGAAGGGGCTGGCGCACCGCGGCAGCGCGGTGTCCTTCGGCCACTACGGCCTGCAGGCGATGGAGCCCGGCTGGGTGTCCAACCGCCAGATCGAGGCGGCGCGTGTCGCGCTGACCCGTCACATCAAGCGTGGCGGCAAGGTGTGGATCCGCATCTTCCCCGACAAGCCGATCACCAAGAAGCCGGCCGAGACCCGCATGGGTAAGGGCAAGGGCTCCCCGGAAGGGTGGGTGGCGGTGGTGAAGCCGGGCCGCGTGATGTTCGAGCTCGAGGGGGTGACGCGCGAGATCGCCGAGAAGGCGATGGCGCTGGCCGCCGCGAAGCTCTCCGTGAAGACCAAGTTCGTGGTACGCGAGGAGGCGCACACCGATGAAGCCAAGTGAAGTCCGCGAGTTGACGGACGCCGACATCAGCGCGCGGATCGCCGAGCTCGAAGAGGAGCGCTTCCGCCTGAAGTTCCGCGCCGCGACCGAGACGCTCGAGGATCCCCTCCGGCTGCGGTTCATCCGCCGCGACGTCGCCCGCCTGCACACGATCCTGCGGGAGCGTGCGCTCGAGGCGGGGGCACCGCGCCGGGGGCGGAAGAACATCGCCGCCGCGCGCCGTGCCGCCGAGGCGGGCGCAGCGGGTGGAAAGGGCGGGACGAAGGCCGGCGCCAAGAAGGGCGCCGCGAAGAGCGCAAAGCCGACCGCGAAGCGGGCCGGTTCCACCACGGGCGCGAAGCGCGCCGGCGCGCGCTAGCGCGCGCCTCACGCAGCGCGACGAGGATAGCGAGATATCATGGCTGAGATGACGAACCGGACCGGACCGACCCGTGGGGCGCAGGAGCAGGCGCCGAAGCGGAGCTCGCGCAAGACGCGCGTCGGCCTGGTCGTGAGCGACAAGATGGCGAAGACGGTGGTGGTGGCGATCGAGCGTCGCGTGCCGCACCCGGTGTACGGAAAGATGGTCACGCGCACGAAGCGTCTGAAGGCACATGACGAGGAGAACTCGGCGAAGGCCGGGGACACCGTGCGCATCATGGAGACCCGCCCGCTGTCAAAGGACAAGCGGTGGCGCGTGGTCGAGATCGTCGAGCGCGCGCGCTAAGGAGACCGGCCCATGATCCAGCAGGAATCGATGGTCAAGGTCGCGGACAACTCGGGCGCCAAGACCGCCCTGGTGATCCGCGTCCTTGGCGGGACGCGCCGGCGCTACGCCGGCATCGGCGACGTGGTGATCGTCGCCGTGAAGAACGCGCTGCCGAACGGCACCGTGAAGAAGTCGGACGTCGCGCGCGCCGTCGTGGTGCGCACGGCCAAGGAGACGCGGCGGAAGGACGGGAGCTACATCAAGTTCGACGAGAACGCCGTCGTCATCATCAACGAGGCGGGCGAGCCGCGCGGCACGCGCATCTTCGGCCCCGTGGCGCGCGAGCTCCGCGAGAAGAAGTACACGAAGATCGTCTCGCTGGCGCCGGAGGTCCTGTAAGATGCGCATCCTGAAGCAGCGCAAGACGGCCAACAAGCGCAACACGACGCGCCACGCGATCAACACCGAGCGGGTCCGCACGAAGATCACCGCCGGCGACACGGTTCGCGTGATGCGCGGCGAGGACAAGGGGAAGACCGGCAAGGTGCTGCGCGTCTTCCTGAAGAAGGGCCGGGTGACTGTCGAAGGGGTGAACATCGTCAAGCGCCACCGCAAGGCGACGCGCCCCGACGAGCAGAGCGGCATCATCGAGATGCCCGCGCCGGTGCACCTCTCCAACGTGATGCTGCTCGACCCGAAGAGCGGCGAGCCGACGCGCGTCCGCGCGCGGATCGACGCCGACGGGACGAAGGAGCGCGTGAGCGCCAAGAGCGGGGACGCGATCCCGCGTAACCGCTAGAGGATACGAGAATGGCTACGAAGGACACGAAGGACACGAAGGAAAAGAAGGGCGGCAAGCCCGCCCCGGCGGGACAGACGTCGAAGGCCCAGAAGAAGGGGGGCAAGGGAGGCGAGGGATCGTCGATCATCGCCGCCCGCGGCACGCACGCCGGGGCCGACCGCCCGGTGCCGGCGCCGCGCCTCAAGGGCTACTACAACGAGACCGTCCGGCCCCGTCTCATGCAGCAGTTCGCCCTCGGCAACCCGCACGAGGTGCCGAACCTCGAGAAGATCGTGATCAACGTCGGGGTGGGCGAGGCGATCAAGAACCCGAAGGTGCTCGACAAGGTCGTGGACGAGCTCGCGGTGATCACCGGCCAGCGGCCGGTGCGGAAGAAGGCGAAGAAGTCGATCGCCAACTTCGGCCTGCGCGAGGGGCAGGAGATCGGCGCGGCGGTGACGCTGCGCGGGGCGCGGATGTGGGAGTTCCTCGACCGCTTCATCTCGACGGCGATCCCGCGCATCCGTGACTTCCGGGGCCTCAGCACGCGCGCCTTCGACGGGCGGGGGAACTACTCGCTCGGCGTCAAGGAGCAGATGATCTTCCCGGAGATCAACTACGACATGGTGGACCAGATCCACGGCATGGACGTCACCTTCGTGACGTCGACGAACAAGGACGACCAGGCGTTCGCGCTCCTCCGGGAGCTCGGCATGCCGTTCCGCGGCGACGAGCACAAGCCGCTGATCCCGACCTACGCGGCGTCGGCGTAGCGAAGTGCCGGAGCGGCGGCCGTCGCGGGGATCCCCCGCGCGGCCGGGCCCCGGAGTGGTTATATTAGACGGCTCCCCCGGGGCGGCTTCTCGCCGCCGGCCGAGCCCGCTCATCACTTGAGTTCCAGAGAGAGAACGCGATGGCTCGTAAGGCCATGATCGAGAAGAGCAAGCGCACGCCGAAGTTCAAGGTGCGCGCGAAGAACCGCTGCCAGCGCTGCGGCCGCTCCCGTGCCTTCCTGCGGAAGTTCGGGCTCTGCCGCATCTGCTTCCGCCAGCTGGCGCTCGACGGGATGATCCCGGGCGTCCGCAAGGCGAGCTGGTAGTCGAAGAGCGGGGAGTTGGAACAGGGAATCGGGAATCGGACGACTGCGTCCACTCCCGACTCTCGACTCCCGATTCCCCATCCCCCATTCCTAAACGTCCCTCGAGAAGGGATACGATAGGAGAGCGCCACACATGAGTATGACCGACCCGGTCGCCGATATGCTCACGCGGATCCGCAATGCCTGCGGATCGAAGCACCGCCGCGTGGACATGCCGTCGTCGAAGATGAAAGTCGAAATCGCCCGGCTCCTCAAGGAGTCGAACTTCATCCAGGACTACCAGACGCTGACGTCGGAGGAGGGCCG
>DASSZC010000156.1:0-7373 GCA_035702925.1 Gemmatimonadaceae bacterium
CCACGACCCGACACCGCTGAAACCTGAAACCACCTGATGACGAGCCCGCGCCACAAACGAGAGAGCAGGCCGTGCCCGCGCGCCTGACGTGATCGCCGGCCACTTCGGCATCGCGATGGCGGCGCGCGCACGGGGGGGACGCCTCCCGCTGCTCGCGATCATGATCGCGGCGATCTTTCCCGACATCATCGACTTCGTCACCGCCTCGCTCCGCATCTGCGGGCCGGGCGGGCTCTACTCGCACTCCCTTCCGTCGATCGCGATCCAGTCGGTGGTGGTCGGGACCGGGGTGATGCTCTGGCGGCGATCGCCGGCGGCCGGGGCAATGGTGGTGGCGATGATCGTTCTCCACCTCGCGGCCGACTACATCACGGGGCTCAAGGTGCTCTGGGCGGGAGGACCGGTGGTCGGGCTCAACCTCTATGCGTACCCGGTCTACGATTTCATCCTCGAGGCGGCGCTGACCTTCGCTGCGTGGCGGCTGCTCCGCGCCTCGGCGGCGCGCGACCGCTGGTCGTCGTCGCCGATGATGCTGGTGCTGCTGCTCGCCACCCAGCTCGCGCTCGACATCGCGTCGTACGCGGTCGGACCGGTGAAGCCTAACGGTTGCCCGACGTCGCTTCCCGCCCGATCGTCTCTTCCGCCTGTATCTGGAAGATGATCGTGCGGAATGGCACGGGGTCCTCGGCGGTCCCCGTCTCGGGGATCAGCGTCCGGAGCAGCTCGACGCCGTGCGCCCACGCCTCGGCCTCCGCCCCCGGTACCTCCGGCGAGACGGTGTAGAACGCGCCGCGCACCACCACGCTCCGCCAGTCGAAGATCCCGTCGATCTCGTCGACCTCGGCGGCCATCCAGTGGCTGTGCGCGAGCGTCGTCAGCTTCGAGCCGGGCGAGGTGCGGCCGAACATCCACCCCTTCTCGTAGACGTAGTGCACCGGCTCGATGTCGACGCGGTCATGGAAGGAGAAGGCGAGCCGTGCGACGTGATTGCGCGAAAGGACCTTCTCGCATTCCGCCGCGGTGAGCGCCCGGAAGGTCGGCGCCGCGGGGGTGTGCGGGGTGTGCGCGGACTTCGCGGCGTGCGACCTGGCTTCATGGCTCATGAGACCTGCCCCGTCTTCAGCGGAAGATGGACCTGCACGATGGTGCCCGTTGCTGGTCCGCTTTCGATGGAGAAGGTACCACCGGCGAGCGACGCGCGCTCCTGCATCATGAACAACCCGATCCCGGGCTCGGCCCTTGCCGCCTGGACGTCGAAGCCCCGGCCGTCATCGCTGACGATCAGCCGGACCGCGTCTTCGCTGGCCGAGAGCCGGATGCAGACATGCTCCGCCCACCCGTGCCTCACGGCGTTGTTCACCGCTTCCTCGGCGACGCGATAGAGCATCGCGGCCGCCGCTTCGGGGATGCGCGCCGCGCCGATGTCGGCGGAGACGTCGACGTCCACCGTCGACGTTTCGCGCACGCGCCGCGCGAACCCCTTGATCGCGACGACGAGGCCGAGGTCGTCGAGGACCCGTGGGTGAACAGTCTGGGCGAGCATCCCGACATGCTCGAGCGCCTCGGAGGTCAGGGCGCGAATCGTCTCGAGACGCTCCTTCACGTCGGGATCGCTGGTCCCCGACGCGAGCGCGCTCGTCTCGAAGGCGAGCGCGGCGAGGACCTGCGCCGTCGATTCATTCAGCTCGCGCCCGATGAGCGCGCGCTGCCGGTCGCCTGCCCGAATCACCTCGCTCGCCAGCCGGCGCGCGCGCGCGCGGTCGGCGATCAGGTTGTCGAGCACGTGATTGAAGGTGCGCCCGATCCGCGCGATGTTCCGGTCGGCGAGCGCCGACGACGGCACGCGCGCGCCGAGGTCGCCGCTCGACACGTGCAGCGCCGCCTGCTCGAGATAGCGCAGCGGGCGCAGCGCGGCGAGGACGAGTCCGACGCTGACGACGAGGCTGAGCCCGAGCGCGGTCGCCATCAGCACGAGCAGCTTCCCGTCCTCCGGCTCCGGGCGATGCGTGTACAGCGCGGCGCCGAGCGCGGCGATCACGATCGTCAGGTTCGCGCCGGCCAGCTTCGCGCTCAGCGGAACGGCGAGAAAGCGCGCGACCCAGTCGGGCAAAGCGTCAGGCAGTGCGCGCTCCCACATCCGCCGCACGCTCCGCGCGGGCGCCGACACGGCGAGGGCGCCGAGTGCCGCGACAAGCAGCGACACGCGACCATGCCCCGCCTCGGGACTGGTCATCGTGCTCATGATGTGGCGGTGCGGGGATTCGGATGTTTGCTCACACCCGAACAGTGGATTCCCGAGGAATGGGAATCTGTCGGGATACGCCGGAAGTCGTGTGGGAAGATTCCTGACGAGGCTCCGCGCGCGGGGAACGGCTCGTCCGCAGCGCGTTCACGATCACCGCGACGTCGATCGCCTCCTGGAGGAGCGCACCAGGAACCGGCTCGATCAGCCCGACCGCAGCCGCCGCCATCGCGACGCCGCTCAGCCCGAGGCCTACCCAGATGCTCTGCTTCGCGATGCGCAGCGTGCGGCGCGCGATCCGAATCGCCCCGGCGACGCGGGTGACGTCGCTGCCGAGGACGACGATGTCGGCCGCCTCGGCGACGATCCCTCCTCCATGGCCGGCGAGCGCGATGCCGACGTTCGCCGTCGTGAGCGCGGGTGCGTCGTTGGTGCCGTCGCCGACCATCAGCACCTTCGTCCCACCTCTCGCCAGCTCGCCTACGACCGCGACCTTGTCGCCGGGGAGGAGGTCGCCGCGTGCCTCGGTGATCCCGACATCTTCAGCGACCACCTGGGTGTGCGCGACCGAGTCGCCGGAGAGCAGCACCAGGCGGTCGATCCCCAGGCCCCGGAGCTCGTCGAAGAAGGCGGCGAGCCCCGGGCGGAGCTGGTCCGCGTACTCGATGATCCCGGCCGCCTCGCCGCCGATCACGACGAAGGAGCGGAGCCCGCCGTCGGACGCCGCCGCGCGAAAGGCGGCCATCGCCGCGGGGGCGTGCTCCTCGACGAGCCCGCGCGAGCCGACGATCACCTCGCGCCCGCCGATGGTGCCGAGCACTCCCCGCCCCGCGCTTTCCCGGATGTCATGGGCCGGCGTGAGCGCCACCCCCGACGACGCCGCCGCGCGCACGACCGAGCGGGCGAGCAGGTGTCCCGAACCCTCCTCGACGCTGGCCGCCTGGCCGAGGACCTCGGCGGCGGCGCGCCCGCCTAACGGCAGGACGTGGCGCACCTCGGGGGAGCCGACGGTCAGCGTCCCCGTCTTGTCGAAGACGGCGACCGACACCGATGCCAGCTGCTCGAGCGCGCCGCCATGCCTGACGACGACGAGCTGGCGCGCGGCGCGGTTGATCCCGCCGATGATCGCCACCGGTGTCGCGAGGATGAGCGGGCAGGGCGTGGCGACGACGAGCACGGCGAGGACCCGCTGCGCGTCGCCGCTCGCCAGCCAGGCGATCGCGCAGACGGCGAGCGTCAGCGGCGTGAACCAGACCGCGTAGCGATCGGCCAGCCGCTGGAGCGGCGCCTTGCTCTCCTGCGCCGACCGGACGAGGCTGACGATGCGCGCGTACTGGCTCTCGCCAGCGACCGCGGTCGCGCGGATGGTCAGCGGTCCGTCGATGTTGAGGCTTCCGCTGAGCAGCTCGACGTCCGCTTCGGCGGTGACGGGGATGGGCTCCCCGGTGATCCGCGCCGTATCGACGTGCGAGCGGCCCTGCACGACCACCGCGTCGCAGGGGACCATCTCCCCGGGACGGACGACGAGCAGGTCGCCGACGGCGATCTCGTCGACGACGATGTCATCGAGCGCCGGTCCCGCGTTGCGCAGCCGGTGGGCGATTCGCGGCGCGTCCTGCTCGAGGGCGCGCACCGCGGCCGAGGCGCGCCCCTCGGCGTAGCGCTCGAGCGCTTCACCGCCCGACTGCATGAGGACGACGACGAGGCCGGCCACCGGTTCGCCGAGGAGGACGGCACCGACGATGGCGAGGGTCGCGACGATGTCGGACGCGAACTGGCCCTTCGCCACACCGCGGAGGGTACGCCAGACGAGGGGGGCACCGGCGAGGACCAGCCCGGCGAGCCAGATGTCGCCGCCGAGCGCGCGATCGCCGGCGGCACGGAGGAGGAGCCCGGCGCCGATGACCAGAACGGAGAAAATGGCGATCAGGGGCACCTCGAAACCGTTAGGCCTGACGTGCCCCTGCGAACTCATTGGTGGCAGCCTCTCTGCAGGTCGATGAAGGCTTGCTCCTCGCGCGACCGCGTCGGCGCGGCGCGCGGGCGAAGCAGCTCGGTGATCAGCGCCGCCGGGTCGCGCGGCGGCGCTGGCGGTGGTGGTGCGTTGGGCTGCCGCGTGTAGCGCGGCGCCGTGCCCGGTGGGGCTTTCTCCTCGGTCGCCATGATGGCCTCAGTCGAGGAAGGTGACCAGCGTCTGCGAGCGTCCGCTGAGGATCCGCAGCGTGCGCTCCGGACCGTCCGGCTCGGCGACGATCGAGATGTCGTCGGCCCGGGGAATCGACCGGGTGAGGTGGCGCGTGTGGTTCAGCGGATCGCCCAGCATCACGTCCACCCGCTCGTCGTGGTGGTCGTAGGTGACGCCGAGCAGCGCGAATCCCGATTGCTGGACCTGGGCTCCCAGGTCCGGGTCATCGACCTCGAGCTTCACCCGGCGCCCGTCGTTGCGCGCCGAGAACTTCTCGAGGTTGACCGCCCACTCCTCCGGCTTGACGACATTCGCCGTCCCCTGCAATCGCAGCGAGAGCCGTGCCGACTCGGCGGCCTCGGGCGCTGGAGAGACGAGCACGCTGCGCCCCGCGTGGCGGAGCACCTCGGTCGCGACACTGCCGATGAAGAAGCGCTCGATCGCACCAGGGCCATGCGTGCCGACGGCGATGAGGTGCGCACCGGTCTCGTCGGCGACGTCGAGCAGCTGCTCGAGGACGACGCCCGACCGCGTCTGCGTCTCGATGGTCACTCCCTTCGGCGCGTACTGGCGCAGCTCCTCGCGGAGACGGGCGAAGAGCGCCGCGGTCTCCTTGTCCGACTTGGCGCGCCAGTTGGCGAGCAGCGTCTCGTAGCTCTCGCGCGAATGCTCCTTCGTCGCGTACAGCGGGAGGAGGTCGATCAACGGCCGCACGTGGACGAGGACGAGCAACCCATCCTCGGCGATCGTCATCAGCGCCGCGCGCGCGGCCCTCACGCTCGCCGCGCTGAAGTCCATCCCGACGACCGCGGTCTTCGGGAGGGCGACCGCGTCGGGGGCGACCGCGAGCACCGGGCGATCCGCGCTGCGCAGGACGTGCAGTGCGCGCTCGCCGCCTGGGAGCCTGCTCAGGCGATCGTGCTTCCCGAGCCCGACAATGATCATCGTCGAATCATGCTCGCGGGCGACGGTGGAAATCGTTCGCGCCGGGTCGCCGTAGAAGATCGTGATGGGCCACTGCTCCGCGTCCGGACCGATCGCGTCGAGCCTGCGCTCGATCGAGCGGCGGATCACGTCGCGCTGGATCGTCTCGAAATCGGGAGGATACATCGGCGGCTGTTCGCCGAAGAGCAGGACGGGATATGGCTCGAGGACCCCGGCGACTTCGACCCCGACGTGGAACCGTTCCGCCAGCGCGCTGGCGACGAAGAACGTCGCGTTGGTCCCGCCATGCCCCGCGCTCGCCAGCAGTATCGGGCCGCGAACCGGCGGGTCATACGTACGGGACAGCGGCTCCAGGTTCGTAGAGAGATCGGCCAGTGGCGCGCGCGGCGGACTCTCGGTGGTGGCGTTAGGCATGGGGACCTCCGGTTGGGCCCGCTCTCCCCGTAGAATGCGGCGCGAGCAGCGGGATTGGCGCATGTGGATAGTGTCGTCGGTCGGCGCGCTTCGCAGTCGGGCATCCGACCGAGTTCCTGTCGGCCGCTCCCTGACAACACGCACCCGCATGCGCGACGGGGTGCTGAAGGTGGCGATCACCTTCTGACCACCGCGGCGCACCCGGCGCTGGCGCGCGACTGGCTGGCGGAGGAGGCCACGGCGCGTTCCCTTCAGGGGGCGCGCCGCGGTTTCGCGTTTGGTTTACCGTCACCAGGAGAGAGCTCGATGTCGAACCCGGAGGCTGGGCGCCTGTCGGAGATGCTCGCCCGTTCCGCCACCCGCCGCGACTTCCTGTCGCGCGCATCCGCGCTGTCGCTCGCGATCCCCGCCGTCGGCGCCGCGCTGATCGCGTGCGCGCCTGACCGCGAGCACGGCACCGACAGCGCTGCTGCATCGAAGCGCGCGGCCGGTGCTCCGGCGGCGGGAAGCAGGGACTCCCTCATGCCGCACAACTCCGACAGCCGGCTCGACTCGGCGGTGCTCAAGCGCGAGCACGCGACCGGGACGTCGGCAACCCACGAGGCGACCGAGCACGCCGCCGAGGCGAAGTATCACCGCTACGACCCGGTGCTCCCCCCGCTCCCGAGTGGCAACCGGCTGCACGTCCACTTTCACGCCCGCGAGGCGCCGGTCCGGGTTTCCGACGACCTCGTCGTCGCCGGGTGGACCTTCGAGGGCGACATCCCCGGCCCGATCGTGCACTGCCGGGTGGGAGACACCGTCGATTTCACGCTGACGAACGAATCGGACATCCCGCACTCGATGGATTTCCATGCGGCGCAGATCGACCCGAAGACCGCCTTCCGCTCCGTCATCGAGGGGCAGTCGGTGAGCTACAGCTTCAAGCCGAAGTGGGCGGGGATCTTCATGTACCACTGCGGGACCGCGCCGGTGCTCATGCACATCGGCTCGGGGATGTACGGCGCGATCGTCGTCTCGCCGCGCGAGCCGCTGCCCGCGGCGAAGGAGTTCGTGCTCGTCCAGGCGGAGTACTACCTTGGCGAGCCGGCGAACGGCGCCCGCCCCTTCGACTTCCAGAAGATGCTGTCGACCGTCCCCGACTTCGTCGTGTTCAACGGGCGAGCGAACCAGTACATCAAGGAACCGCTGCGCGTGAAGGTCGGGGATCGCGTGCGCTTCTGGGTGGGGAGCGTCGGTCCCCAGCACCCGTGCAACTTCCACGTCGTCGGCGAGCAGTTCGACACTGTGTACCTCGGCGCTCCACCGGGGACGCCGATTCGCGGTGTACAGACCTTTGCCGTTCCGGCGGGAGGCGGGATGTGCTTCGAGCTCCTCTGCGACGTCCCCGGCGAGTTTCCCTTCGTGAACCACGCCTTTGGCCACGGCCAGAAGGGAGCGATCGGGATCCTGTCGGTCGAGGGGTAGCCGCCTAACGTTCGGTGGCCCACGGCCGCGCCGCGATGTCGGCGGCTGCCGGACAGACGGGCTGCTCGCGGCGAACGATCGTTTCTCGCGGGATTGCGGAAGGGGAACAGTGAATGGAAT
>DASSZC010000005.1:0-3450 GCA_035702925.1 Gemmatimonadaceae bacterium
TGTGCTCGATGACCTCGCGCGCGGACTTCCACGAGAAGCCGCGAGCCCGCGGCACCTGGCGCCCCCCCACCGGCGCCCCGCCTAACGCGTCGGCGGCGCCCCGGGAGACGTAGACCGCGGCCTCCTTCGGGATTCCGGCGACGTCATCGCGGCCGACGACCATCACGTGCAGGTTGGTCGCGGCGTCGGGGAGCGCGGCGAAGCTGCGCCGGACGGTCTCGACGCTGCTCTCGTCGCTGACGAGCAGGTAGAGCGGGTTGCGGAGGAGGGCGCGCCAGTCGCCGCCGAGGAGATCCGGTCCGACCTCGGCGACGATGACGTCGACGCCGACGCGCTTGCCCAGCGCGCGCACCATCCGCGCGTGCGCCTTCGTGGTCACCAATAGATCGGCACCGCCAAGGTCGGCCAGCTGCTGTTCCTTCGGCTCCGAGAGATCCGCGGCGCTGATACCGGTCGCGTCCAGCCCGAAGTCCTCGCGCAACTCGCGAACGACCCCGGCGATCTGGTCCCGCGTCCCATCGATCACGACAGCGCGAAGGCGCCTCGTCCCGATCGCGCGATGGATCCACGCGGACAGCTCGACGATCGGCACCTCGCGCGTCAGCCCCTGCACGAGCAGGTCGACGAGCCAGTCGACGCCCGGCGTCGGGCGGAGCGCGGCCCCCCGGCGCGCGACGTAGATGCCGCTTCGCTCGCGAAGCTCGACCAGCCCCTCGGCGGCGAGCAGCTTGTACGCGGCGAGCACTACCCGGTGATCGGCGTGGAATTCCTCCCCGGCCTCACGCGCGCTCGGCAGGCGATGCCCGGGTTCGAGGGTGCCGGAACGCAAGCCGCGCAGGATGCGCTTCCGCAGCCGCGCGGCGACCCGCTCCCTGGTCGCGTCACCGGTCATCGCGCGCCCGCACCGCGGCCCACTCTGGCGCGGTTGCCGACCGGGCGCCGGGATACGGCACCTCTCTCCCCTTGATCGCCGCCCAGAGTACACGATTGAACTTGTCGTCATTGATGCGGTCCTCGGCGCTGAAGTCGAGGCCAGTCGATTCGCGCGTGCCGACGCCGCGCGCGGGGGTGCGCTCGTCGAGTGCAACGGCCGGGATGAGCGTCGTGTACGGACTGAGGTCCGGACTCTCGCGCCAGATATCGCGCAGGGGCTCACCGTAGTGATCGAACTGCGACATCGATCCGAGCTTGAGCAGCTCGGCGATCGTCGCGATGACGTCGGTGGTGTTCGCCCAGCGGCGGTGCACACCGGCGCGCGCCCACGGCGAGATCACGAGCAGTGGCGAGCGGTGCGAGTCGACGTGGTCGGGGCCGTCCTGCGCGTCGTCCTCGAGGACGAAGACGACGGTGCTCTTCCAGAACGGGGTCTTCGACAGCGCCTCGATCATGCGGCCGAGCGCGAGGTCGTTGTCGGCCACGTGCGCGCGCGGCGTCGGGCGCCCCGCGCTCGCCCCTTCGGTGTGATCGTTAGGCAGGCGCACGATCTCGAGCGCGGGCATCCTCCCCTGCTGCACGAACTCGTTCAGCTCGGCGATCCAGATGTCGGCGCGGCGCTGGTCCTGGATGTGGAGGTCGAAGCCGGGGAACGACGGGTTCGTGTTCGGGACGAGGAAGGGCTTGACCCCTCGGTAGCTGACCGCGGGCCCGCCCTTCACCGCCGGGACGCCGATCACGAACTCCCCGTAGTTGCGCAGGGTGATGTGCGCCTTCTCGGCGAGGTCCCAGAGGTAGCCGTTGGCCGGCTCGTTGACGTCGTCGCTCGGTATCCCCGTGCCGCTGCGGTCCTGGTCCCAGTCGCTGCGGTTCGTTCCCTCGTAGTCGTAGTTGCGGCCGCGATCCGAGTAGTTCGACTGGACTGTCTTCTCGAGATAGTCGGTCGCGTACGCCGCGGTCGACCAGTTGTGGCCGTCCGCGCTCACCTCGGCGTTCACGAAGAAGCGGTCGAAGAGCCCGAAGCGCTCGGCGAGTGCGTGATGATTCGGCGTGATCGCCCGCGGGAAGAACACGAGCGACGTGTCGCCGTCCCCCTGCGGCAGGTCGCCGAACAGCTGGTCGTAGGTGCGATTCTCCTTGATGACGTAGATGACGTGCTCGATCGGCGGATATCCGCGCGCGACCGTCGGCGCCCGTCCCTCCCACAGGTTCGCCGCGGCGACTCGCCGCGAGAGATCGGCGAGCGCGGGCGATCCCGAACGGGGCACGGCGATGGTCGCGAGCGTGCCCTGAAGCTGGCCGAGCGTGTACTGCGATTCTGGATCCTTGCGATGCGGCTTCGAGTATCCGGGATTGGCCTGTGGCGGTCCTCCCTTCGCCGAGAGGATCAGCAGCGAGTCGCCGGCGACCGCGGCGAGCGCGGTCGGATACCAGTCGGTCGGGATGCGGCCGGCGAGCGCGCCGGTCGAAAGGTCGAAGATCGCGACCGCGTTGTTGTCCGCCTCGGCGACGTACAGCCTGGTCTCGTCGGGGGATAGTGCCAGAGCGTTAGGCGTGCTGCCTTCCGCCGGCCCGGCCGGGGGCGCGTCGCGCAGCTCGGCGACCGTGGTCCCCGTTCGCGTGTCGAGCACGCGAATGCGATCGGTGCTCGCCGAGGCGACATACAGGCGCGAGTCATCGGCGCTGAGCAGCATGGCCGAAGGGTGGCGTCCCGCCTCGAACAGCGCCCGCGTGCGGAGGCTGCCGTCCGCCTGGGGAGCGAACGCGGTGACGGTGCTCGCTCCCCACGCCGAGACGTAGACGTCCCCGGCCCGGGAGACCGAGACGCCATACGGATACCGGCCAGCGGCATACCGCGCGGCGACTCGCCGCGTCGACAGCTCGATGACGGCGAGCGAGTCACCGAGGTTCTCGACGGCGTACAGCCAGCGCCCGTCGGGGGAGAGCGCGATGCTCGCGGGGTAGCGCGTGCCGTCCCCCTTCGTGCGTCGCGGGGCAAGCAGGATGGTGTCGCGCGCGGACGCGATGCGGCCGCTCCAGTCGTATACGTAGATCGCGTCGTCGTTCCCTCCCGACGCGTAGACCGTCCGCCCGTCAGGGGCGATCGCGACGCCGATGAACGCGGCCCGCTGCTCGAGGAACTGCGTCGCCCCGCTCGAGCGGTCGAGGAGCTGCACCCCCTGCTTCCCGTAGCCGCTGAGCAGGATGGCCGCGCGACTGCCGTTCGCCGAGAGGGCAATGCCTAACGGGAACGAGGCGGCGAGCCGCGTCGACTTCGCGGCGGGATCGAGGTAGCGGCCGGTCGGCAGCCGTTCACGCTCCGTCGGCGAACCGGCCGACTGGCTCGACGAGGAGGGACGACAGCCCGCGCCGAGCGCGAGCAGGAGAGACGCGAAGATTCGTGCGCGGTTTCGCATGCTGGGACGGCGGGTCGGGTCAGGAAGTGGAAAGCGGATATTGCGGAGGCGCGGCGCTCGTCGCAACATCTTGCTTCTCCATCGCCGCCGCCATGACCCG
>DASSZC010000538.1:0-3584 GCA_035702925.1 Gemmatimonadaceae bacterium
GTGCCTGGTTCGGCGCGATCATAGCAGCGGTGCTCCCCTCCTTCGGGGTCGACCCGCGGGTGGCGGGGCTGGTCGGGATGGCGGCGATGTTCGCCGGCGCCTCGCACGCGCTGCTGGCGTCGATCGTCTTCGCCTTCGAGACGACGAGGCAACCGTTAGGCCTGTTACCGCTGCTCGCCGGGTGCAGCGCGGCGTATCTCGTCTCGCTGCTCCTCCGCCGGCACTCGATCATGACCGAGAAGCTGGCGCGGCGCGGGATGCGGGTGCAGTTCGAGTATGCGGCCGACCACCTGGCGCAGGTGCTCGTTCGCGACTTCGCGGCGCGCGACGTGGTGATGGTCGACGGCGACGACACCATCGCCGAGGTGCGCGAGTGGCTGTCGTCGAATGAGGAAGGGACGACGCACCAGGGGTTCCCGGTGGTCGATGCGGAGGAGCGGCTGCTCGGCGTCGTCACCCGGCGCGACCTGCTGAATCCCGCGCTCGATGGGGCGACGCGGGTGCGCGACACGATCAAGCGCCGGCCGGCGGTGATCTACGAGGACAGCACGCTGCGCGAGACCGCAGACCTCATGGTGATCGAGCAGGTCGGGCGGTTGCCGGTCGTCGAGCGCGACGCGCCGTTGAAAGTGGTCGGGATCGTCTCGCGGAGCGACCTGCTGGCCGCGCACGCGCCGCGGTTGCGGGCATCGCGGCGCCGGGCGAGCGGAAGCTTCGCCTGGATCGGGAGGCGGCCGAAGGTCCGGAGCTGACCGCTACCTGCTGCCCGCCGCCTAACGCGCGCCGAGCAGCGGCTGGTATTCCGGGTTGCGCTTCACGAAGGCGGCGACGAAGGGGCACATCGGCTTGACGACGAGCCCCTCGTCGCGCGCATGCTCGAGCCCCGCCTTCGCCAGCGAGGTACCGATCCCCTGCCCCTCCACCTCCGGGGGGACGCCGGTGTGGGTGAAGACGATGCGCTTGCCATCGCGCATGTAGTCGAGCACCGCCTCGCCATGGGTCGTGTTGGCGACGAAGCGCGAGCGTTCGGCTTCGTGCCGGATCTCGGGAGTGGTCATTCGACTATGATGGTTTTGGTGGCGCGCCGGAGCACGATCGCCGTGACCGCCGGCCGCGCCCCGATGCGAAATGGTATTCCCCAGTACCCCGTGCCGGGATGCACGTAGAGGAGCGAGCCGCCCTCCTTGTAGGCTCCCATCGCGTGCTCGAGGAATGGCGTGACGAGGCTCCAGCCGAATCCGGGGAGGGCGAGCTGTCCCCAGTGGGTGTGCCCGCTCAGGGTGAGCGTAACGCCTGCCGCCGCGAGCTCGGGCCAGAGCGCCGGGTTGTGGGCGAGGGCGAGCACGGGGACCCCTGACGGCGCGTCGGCGAGCGCGCGCGGCACGTCGGGAGCGACGCGCGACATCCCGCCCCCGCCCGGGCGACGACCGCGGCCAGCCGGGTCGCCGACCCCGGCCACCGTTAGGCGCTCGCCCTTCCACTCGACCACCCGCGACTCGTTGACGAGGACCGTCATGCCGGTCTGGCTTCGCAACTCGCGCTCCACCTCCTCCCACCCGGCGTAGACGTCGTGGTTCCCGGCGACGGCGAAGACGCCGAGGGGCGCTTCGAGCGAGGCAAAGGCCGCGGCGTAATGGACGACGTCCTCGTGCCGGTCGTCGATCAGGTCACCGGTCGCGGCGATGAGGTCCGGCCGCAGCGACTCGACCGCCCGGCGAACCCGCCCGAGAAATCCGCGCGGGGTCTGCGGCCCGACGTGGAGGTCGGAGACCTGGACGATCCGCAGCCCATGGAGTCCCTCGGGGAGGGACTCGATGTGCGCCTCGATCTCACGCACGGCGAGGGTGCGCGAACCGATGTAACCTGCGAGCAGCGTCAGCGCGGCGATGAGGAATGCGACAGCGGCCGCCCACCGTCCGCCGGTGAGTGGCGCATGAACGAATGCGCCGACGACGATCCCGAGCAGCGCCGCGCCGGCGACTATCGGAAGCAGGAGCTGTCCGTAGATCACCCCGCGGACGACGAAGATCCGGAAGAGCGCCTTCGGATAGAACGGCCACCCGCGCCAGCGGAAGAGCAGCACCGCCGGCAGGGTGACATAGGCGCAGAGCAACAGCACGCCGACCGTCCACCAGGGATGCCCGATGGTCAGAGCGAGCAGCGTCGCCCAGGCAGTCACCTGATACGCGAGGAAGCGCTGCCCGAAGCGGCTGCGCGGTTTTGCGGGAGAGGAGGCCATTCAACGACGAGTAGGGACGAGCGAGGTGGGAAAGTGCTTGGGTAGAGAGCTGGGAAGGTGCACGAGTAGAGAGGTGGGAAAGTGCTTGGGTAGAGAGGAGCGGCCCGTCCCGACGACTTCATATCTAGCGCCGCGTCTGCGCCGCGCCGAGCCGTTTGCAACCCTCGATTCTGGCCTCCTTGCCTCGTTCGGTCCTGGCGGCTTCTCGTGTCTCTACTCCGGCACCTTCCCACCTCCCTACTCAAGGCATTTTCCCACCTCCCTCGTTCCTACTCGCAGTCCCGCCTTTCGGCGCGGCACGGTGTCTGCTTTATGGGGTGCTGCACGACGCGGCGCCTTCGAGCATCGCGCGGCACGCTGGTCCGTATTCAACCTGCAATCGCCCTTCCGAATGTCGATCCGGATCGTTTCGCCAACTGATGCCGCGGGCAAGGGTCCGCGCATCGTTCCCGATAACCGCCGCACTCGTCACCATCTCCGTGAGCTGTGCGACGAGGTGCTCGCCTCGTATCGCGCCGCGAAGTCGCGTGAGCTGTTCGCCGAAGACGAGCGCAACGAAGCGCGCGCCATCCTCGCGCGCATCGTCCCGCTCGCGGGGCACTAGCGCGCCAGCCGGCTGATGGCCGGCTCGCAGCTGTTCATCCTGTCGCCCGCTCGCTGTGATGGCGAGCGGGCGAAGCTTTTGTTGAGCGGGGCCGCGACCTTTCCTCTCGCCCTCGCGTTGCGCGAAGGCGAGGGCGCGGAGATCGGCGAGGTGTTCAGCTTCCTCAGCGCGCTCTACTTCCGCGGCAAGCTGACGTACGCGCGGACCTTTGCCGGCCGGCTCCGCAGCGTGCCGCCAATCCTGATCGTCACCACCGATCGTGGGCTCGTCCCGCCGGAGACGCGGATCACCCTCGACGACCTGCGCGCCTTCGCATCGGTCGACATCGCCACGGGCGGCGAGCGTTACCTCGGCCCACTGCGGCGCGATGTCGCGGCCCTCGTCGATACCGTAAGACGCGACACGCGCACCGTCCTCCTTGGCAGCATCGCGACGGGAAAGTATGTCGACGTCTTCCTCGAGTCGTTCGGGCCGCGGCTGGTCTTCCCGAGCGCGTTCGTCGGACGCGGGGACATGAGCCGCGGCGGGTTGCTGCTGCGCCATGCGCGCGAGGGGGTTCCGCTGGATTACACGCCGGTCGAGGGCGCGGTGCGCCGCGGCAAGCGTCCACCAAAGCTCGAGCGCATCCGATGACCCTCCCGATCCCGCGCAGCTACAAGCCGATGGAAGCGCGCCTCGTCGACGAATTGCCGACCGGGAAGACGTGGCAGTACGAGCCGAAGTGGGACGGCTTCCGCTGCC
>DASSZC010000561.1:0-3970 GCA_035702925.1 Gemmatimonadaceae bacterium
TGAACCGGTGATCGAGCGCGCCGGCGATGCAGACGAAGGGAGCGCCGAGACTCACCCCGATGGCCTCGACACGCGAGCGGTCGACGTCCGGCATTCTCATCAGGTAGTCGAGCGCGAGCATCACCGCCGGCGGCGTATCGAGGAAGGCGGCGCGAATGCGCGGGATCTGGAGGAGAAAGGTCACCGCGTCGGGGCGCGGGTCGCCATTGAAGGGATACGACAGCGCGGCGACGATGACGCCGTGGGTGTCGCCGAGCATGCGCGCCGCCTCACGCCCGGTATAGTGCCCGCCGAGGATGACGGCGAGGGGGAGCGTGCGCCCGCTGTCGGCGACGGCTCGCCTGACGACCAGATCCACGGCCAGCCCGCTGGTCGCCGTGACGCGTACCGGGGTCAGCACGAAGCCTTCCTCGATCGACGACGCGCCCTCCGCTACTCGGGCGAGCGCGGAGCGCCGCTCCACGAAGTGCGGCAGGGGATCGCGCAGCAGCCAGGCCGTCGCGCCGAGAATCGCGGCGGTGGCGAGTGCACCACTCATCATCACTGCACGACGCCTGGTCATCGCCGCCCCCGCGTTCCCCTCGACGGCGATCCTGTCGGCGGAGCCCCGATGGACATGCACCAGGGAATGGGTATGATCCGGTCATGACCAACAGGCTGCACGGACCGATGCACGGGAAGGTCGCGCTGGTCACCGGAGGCGCGTCGGGGATCGGCCGTGCCACCGCGATCGCCTTCGCGCGGGCGGGGGCGCACGTCCTCGTCGCCGACGTGCAGCCGAAGCAGGGAGACGCCGCGGTCCTCGAGATCGACGACGCGGGGCGGACCGCCGGTGGCAACGCGGTCTTCATCCGCGCCGACGTCTCGAACGCGAACGACGTGCGGGCGATGGTCGCGCGCGCGGTCGAAGTATTCGGCGGCCTCGATTACGCGTTCAACAACGCGGGGATCGAGGGCACGCTCGCGGCGACGAGCGACTATCCGGACGACGCCTGGAACCGCGTCATCGCGGTGAACCTGACCGGGGTCTTCCTCTGCATGAAGCACGAGATCCCGGCGCTCCGCGCACGCGGTGGCGGGGCGATCGTCAACAACGCGTCGATCCTCGGCGTCGTCGGCTTCGCCAACGCGCCCGCCTACACCGCGGCGAAGCACGGCGTGCTCGGCCTGACGAAAGCCGCCGCCCTCGAGCTGGCGCAGGAGAAGATCCGCGTCAACGCGGTGTGCCCGGCGTTCATCGAGACGCCGATGGTGATGGAGCGGAGCATGAAAGCGGGAAGCGACGCCGCCGCCTACGAGAAGATCGCCGCGCTTCATCCGATGCACCGCCTCGGGAAGCCGGACGAGATCGCGTCGGCGGTGCTCTGGCTCTGCTCCGACGGGGCTTCGTTCGTCACCGGCGAACACCTCCTCGTGGACGGCGGTTACGTCGCGCGCTGACCCCGCCTAACGGAAGGGCTGCCCGCCGCGCCGGTCGTCGAGCACGAAATGACCGCGCGCCGGCATCTGCACCTTCGGCAGCGTCTGCGCGTTCATGATCGCGTCGCGCGGGATGACCTCGTTCTCGGCGAGCAGCCAGGCGGCGAGAGCGTAGCTCTCGTTGGGGGTCAGTGATCCCGGCGCGTTGAAGGGCATCGCCCGGTGGACGTAGTCGTACACCGTGGTCGAGTACGGCCAGTAGTTGCCGATCGTCTTCACGATCTTCGGATCGCGGCCAAAGGGAAATCCCTGCTTCGGCTCGGCGCCGACCAGCTTCGGGTACGGCCCGAGGCCTTCCCCCTTCGGCCCGTGACAGAAGGCGCACTTCTGCGCGAAGACCGCCGCGCCCTCGGCGTACGTCCCCTGCCCCGGGGGAAGGCCGACACCGGCCGGGTTCGCGTCGATGTCGATCGCCGCGAGCTGCTGCGCGGTCGGCGAATGGCCGAGCCCGAGCTGTTCCGGTGTGCGCCGAGCGTGCCCGACAGCGGGAAGCGTCGCTTCGCTCTCGCGCGCTGTGTCACGCCGGCAGGCGCCGAGGGTCGTCCCTCCCCCGATGACGAGGACCGTCAGGCAGCGAGCCACCGACGAGCGGCGGGGGCGCATCGGTCAGCCTCCGAAGAAGACGCGCCCGTCCTGCTCGACGAGCCAGGTGCGGATCGCGTTGAAGTGAAAGTCGGTGCCGGCGCCGCGCACGGCGCGGAAGGTCTCGAGCGTCGGCTGCACGTAGCCGGTCTCGTCGATCGCGCGGCTCATGATGCTCGTCGCCTTGCCATCCCACTGCCACATGTGCTGGAAGCGGGTGTGGGCGAGGGGGAGCACGGGGCCGACGAGCTCGGACTCGGTCCAGCTCCGGCCGCCGTCGGTGCTGACATCGACGCGGGTGATCTTCCCACGCCCGCTCCAGGCGAGGCCGCGCACCGGCCACCATCCCGGCGCCGTGAGGCGCTCCGGGTACGCGGGCGAGGTGATGATCGACTTCGCGTCCATCACGAAGCTGAACTGCCGCGCGGTGCCGTTCGGGAGGGGGTCGGTGTACTTCGACGTCTCGTCGCGCGACATGTTCGGCTGGTCGATGAGCTCGATGCGGCGGATCCACTTGATGCACATGTTCCCCTCATAGCCGGGGAGGAGGAGCCGCGCCGGGTAGCCGTTAGGCATGCGCAGCGGCTCGCCATTCTGTGCGTAGGCGATGATCGCGTCATCGAGCAGCTTCGGCACCGGGATGCTGCGCGAGAGGCGGGCAGCGTCGCCGCCCTCGGCGAGCGCCCACTTCGCCCCGCGCTTCATCCCCGTTTCCTTGAGGAGCGTGGACACGAGGACGCCGCTCCACTCGGAGTTGCTCGTGAGGCCGTCGACGTCCTGCGGCGTCATCTCGCGCTTCGGCGTCCGATAGGCGGCGCGCGCATTTCCCGAGCACTCGATGAAGTGCGTCCGCGTCACCGAGGGAAATCGCTTCAGCTCCTCGAGCGAGAAGACGAGGGGATGGTCGACGAGCCCGTGGATCGTCAGGCTGTAGCGTGCCGGGTCGATGACCGCGATGCCGTTATGATGCCGCTGGAAGTGCAGGTCCGACGGGGTGATGGTGCCGGCGAAGTCCTGCAATGGGGAGAGCGACGATCCGGTGGTGACGCCGACCGGGGTCAGCGCTGGAGTCTCGAAGGGTGAGCGAATGCTCGTCGCGCCCGACGGAAGCCCGGGCACCACCGACGCGTCGGCGGGTGCGACCGGCGCGAGAGGGGCGGGAGCGGCCGCCGCCCCGCCACCCTGCTGCGCGAGCAGCTCCACCGCCTCTCCGCTGAGGACCGCGCCGCCAACCAGCCCGGCGGCGACACCGATCGCGCGGCGGCGAGTGATCGCCCGGTCGTCGCTCATCGTCCGCCTCCGCCGCCGCGGGCGCTCGACCCCGCCCTGATCACCGAGGGCGGGGGCGGCACGATGCTCCCCGCGACATTCGTTCGCGGGTAGAGCTTCGCCGATGGCGCGCGGTAGGCGGCGTGACCCTTCGTCGAGTACGGGACGTCGTACGGCGCGCCGCCGTCAGGCCAGTCGTTCTCCTTTCCCGGCGAGTCGGGGCGCGCGTGCGAGTTGACGAAGGCGGCGAGGTCGTACGCCTGCTGGTCGGTCAGCGAGCCGCGGTTGTTCTGCGGCATGAAGTGGCGGATGAAAGTCGCCGCGCGCTCCTCGCGAGCCATCGACGCGCCGATGCTGAACGACTTCGGCCCCCAGAGCGCGGGGAAGGCCGGCGGGTTTCCCTGCCCCTCCGGCCCGTGGCACATCGTGCACGTCGTCGCGAAGAGCTGCGCACCGCGCGCGCTGTCTCCCGTCATCTTCGGCATCTGCGGCATCGCCTCGCCGATCACGTGCCGCCCGACCGGGACGCCGACCGAGATGTACGCGAGGTAGGCGATGATGTCCTGCATCTCGCGGCTGTCGGTCGGGATCCGGTTCCCGGCGAGGCTGCGCGTGAAGCAGTAGTTGACGCGGTCGGCGA
>DASSZC010000505.1:0-9644 GCA_035702925.1 Gemmatimonadaceae bacterium
GCCGGGTCGCGCGGGGGCGAGCACTCGTTTGCTTCAGCTACCACGGATCGTTCGCGCTGCATCTCGCGCAGCGCGCGACGCAGGTCACCTCGCTCGACATCTCGGCGCCGGCGCTCGAGCGCGGACGCGAGAACGCGGCGCGCAACGGCCTCGCGAACATCGACTTCGTCGAAGCCGATGCCTTCGACTACCTGCGGAGCGCGGAGCGGAGCGGCGAGCGTTATGACACGATCGTCGTCGACCCACCGGCGTTCGCGAAGTCGCGGTCGGCGATCGAGGGCGCCCTCCGCGGCTACAAGGACATCAACCTGCGGGCGATGCGGCTGCTCGCCCCCGGCGGGATGCTCTTCTCGGCGAGCTGCAGCTTTCACCTGTCGCGAGCGCTCTTCCACGAGATGCTCGAGGCAGCGGCGGCGGACAGCGGGCGCCGCATCGTCCTCCGCGAGCTCCGCGGTCAGCCCCTCGACCATCCCGAGCTGTTGACCGTTCCCGAGACGGGATACCTGAAGGGAGCGCTGCTCGAGGCGATCGACTAGCGGCCGCCCGCGGACCGCCTAACGTTTCCTCGCGGCACGCGCTCGCTTCGCCTTCGCCGCCGGCTGGCAGCGCGGGCAGAAGCAGGTGGAGCGCCCCGCCTGGACGATGCGCTCGATCGTGGTCCCGCAGCGGAGACAGGGCTCGCCTTCGCGATCATAGACGCGGAGCGACGCAGCACCGTCGCGGTACCGCCGCCCGCCGGCGCGCCCGCGATCGAGCACGATGCGAATCGCCGTGGCGAGCTGCTCGACCCGCGCCCGGGTGAGCGACTTCGCGGATGCGCGCGGGTCGATCCCCGCCTCCCACAGCGCTTCAGCCGCGTAGATGTTGCCCACCCCCGCGGCGACGCGCTGGTCGAGCAGCGCGGGCTTGATCGCCGCGCTCCGCCGGGCGAGTGCCGCGGCAAGCGCATCGACGAAGTCGTTCGCCGACGGGTCGGGGCCCAGCTGCGCGAATGGAGTGGTCCCCTTCGCGAGGAGCAACATCGACGACAGCGCGCGCGGATCGACGAGCAGCAGGCGCGTGCCATCGCTGAACTCGATCGCCGCGCGCGCCGAGCGCGGCACCTCGTCGCTCGCGTGGTCGAGCTTCCAGTCCCCGGCCATCCGGAAGTGGACGTGCAGCGAGCGGCCATCATCGAGCACGAGCAGCTGGTGCTTCGCTCGCTGCTCGACGGCGACGACGACGTGGTCGCGGAGCGACGCCAGCGCGCGCGCGGTGATGCGGCGGGCGAGCGCGGGGTGAAGCAGCCGGACTCGCGAGATGGTCCTGCCGACGACGGCGCGCCGGATCTTTCGTGCGGCGCGCTCGACCTCGGGGAGCTCAGGCATCGCTGCGTCGAGGGCGGATTGTGGAGGAGCGATTGACCGTCGGCATCACGCCAGGGGATATTGCACGCGTGTCGCTGACGAACAGACCAGACCCCGATGCCGGCGAATCCACCGGGCGAGCGCCGGCGATCCGAGCGACACTCCTGGCGATCCTCGTCGCCAACGCGGTGGTCGTCGCGGTGAAGCTGGTCATCGGCATTCGCACGGGGACGCTGGCGGTGCTCGGAGCGGCGCTCGAGTCCAGCCTCGACATGCTGAACAATGTAATGGGCATCCTGCTCGTCAGTCTCGCCGCGCAGGCGCCTGACGATGATCACCCATACGGCCACGACAAGTTCGAGACCCTCGGCGCGATCGGGATCGTCGGGTTCCTCTCGATCTCGTGCTTCGAGCTGCTGCAGGAAGGGGTGCACAAGCTGCTTCGCCACGGCGCGCCGAGGGATGCGACGACGCTCGAGATCTGGGTACTCGGGGCGACGGTGCTCGTGAACCTGTTCGTCGTCTGGTACGAGCGGCGGCGGGGCCGCGCGTTGCAGAGCGCGTTCCTGATGGCGGACGCGGCGCACACGGTGAGCGATGTCTACGTCACCGGGCTGGCGGTGCTGTCGCTGGTGCTGACGCGCTTCGGATTCCAGCGACTGGACGCGGCGCTCGCGATCGTCGTCGCGCTGATCATCGCCTGGACCGGGTATCGAATTCTTCGCGAAACGGTACCAATTCTCGTCGACCAGCGCGGCGTCGATCCCGACGACCTGCGGAGGCGAATCGTCGCGGTCGACGGCGTGCGAATCGTGCGCGCCGTCCGGTCGCGCCTGACGGCGAGCGGAACGCTGTTTGCCGAGGTGACGATCGGGGTGGACGAAGCGATGTCGGTCGTCGATGCGCACCGGCTCGCGGACGCCGTCGAGAGCAGGATCGCGGCCGCATACGGAGTGGCGGAAGTGACCGTGCACGTCGAGCCCGTGTGACGAACCGCCGTGAGGCGGCCGAGGTCTCTTGTCGTTCGCACTTGCGCGACTGGGAAGTCACCCTACGTTAGAGCGAGAATTCGCCGTCCCTCTCTTCGCCAGCAATGTCTCAACGACGACCACGCTCCCTCAAGCACGAGTACGAGCTCTACGTCGAAGAGGAAATCGAGAACTACAAGGAGTCGGTTCCGCGGCAGGCGCTCCTTGCGATCGGTGACGAAGCAGTCGCCGTGCTCGCTGGCGGCTCGCAGCTTTCGCTCACCGAGATGCTCCTCTGCGAAGAGGTGGACCGCCTGATCTTCCGGCGGTTGCGGCTCCCGACATACGAGACATGGAAGCGGCGGCGGCTCAAGGCCGCGGCTGAACTGCGCCGTCCCGAACGGTGGGGGCTGACCGCGGACGCGCCCGTCGTGCGGACGGTGGTACCGAGCGCGGACGGGCCCGTGCTCGTCACGGGCGCGGGCACCGAGGGCTCGGCGCTCCTGCTGGCCGCGCACGGGCGCGACGTCGTGACGATCGGGAAGGAGGAGAACGCGTTGCTGCGCGTGCTCAGCGAAGCGGAGGCGGCTGGACTCTCGGAGCGGGTGCGGGCGCTGGTCGGCGACCTCGGGTCGTTCACCACCGATGTGCCGCTGCGCGCAGTGGTCTGCTCGCTGTCCGCGCTCGCGGCACTCACGAAGAGCGAGCGGGCGCGGGCGCTCGCCTTGCTCAAGGACGCGACGGCGGCCGGCGGGGTCCACGTAGTCGAGGGTCCGATGCGTGGGCGGAGCCGCACGGTGCTCGACGAACTGGTGGCCAGCTATGCGGGTTGGCGCGTCTCGATGGAGGGTGGAACGGAGTTGGGAACCTTTGTCGCGTGGAAGGAAGTCGCGTAGCATATCGACACGAACCGCGTTTGCGGCACGTTTCAAAACGACACACTCGGCGCGGCGCCGAGTTTTGTCATTTATGTAACCTGATGTCATGCAACAGCTTACATGATGTGCTCCACATGGCTCGGCACGTGCTATAACGGGGGGCGTCCCCGACCGTTCCGGGGACCCAATGCGTGAGGAGCTACTATATGAAGAAGCAAGTCGAGTCGAGCACGGCGATGGAGCCGCTCGGAATCGTGATCTCCCAGGGAAGCCGCGCCGAGCAGGCGCCGCGCTTCTGGGCATACGTCTGGGGACCAGCGCCGGAAGCTGAAGCAGAAGCGACGCCGCGCGCGGCGTAAGGCAAAGGCAGCAGCTGGTGCGGGGCGGCGTCACTCGAGTGACGCCGCCCCGTTCCCGTTTGTAGGTTCAGCGGACCGGACCGAATGACGACATTGTCCAGGTGGGTATGACGCTTGCTCGACTGAGGTCACGTGTCCGAAATCGTCGAGAGCAACTGGGAAGGTGAGCGGCGCGCACTGCTCGGGCGGCGCATCTCCGAGCTTGGCTTGTCTCTCAAGGGAACGCGCCTCGAGCAGCTCGTCGATCGCCTGTATGAGGAGCTGTCGGCGAAGGGGCTGCGGTTCATGCCGCCGGTATACCTCAGCGATCAATGGGGGTGTCCCGACGACACGCCGTTGATCGGAATTCCCTTCTATCTCGCCGACCCGCGACTCGCGCGGATCGAGGCCGAGGAAGCGATCGAGGTCGAGAGCGAGACGGACATCATGCGTTATCTCCGCCATGAGGCGGGGCACGCGTTCAACTACGCCTATCGGTTGTACGACCGCGCTGACTGGCGGCAGCTCTTCGGGCCGTACTCGCGTCCGTACCGCGAGCGTTACCGGGCCGACCCGTTCTCCCGCGCCTACGTTCGACACATCCTCGGCTGGTATGCACAGAAGCATCCCGACGAAGATTTCGCCGAGACCTTTGCTGTGTGGCTCACGCCGGAACTCGACTGGCGCCGCGAGTACGCGGGGTGGGAGGCCCTCGACAAGCTGGAGTACGTCGACCGGGTGATGCACGACGTCGGTGAAGAGCGCCCCGAGGTCCCGGTGGTGACGCCTGACGACCTTCCGGTCGAGGCGATGAACTACACGGTCGAAGAGCACTACCGCGGAGGGGACGTTCCGATCCCGGCAACGGATCATCGGCATTTCGACGGTGACCTGCGGACGATCTTCGCCGGCGGTGAAGACGCTCCCGGCGGCGAGCCAGCGGCGGGGTTCCTGCGCCGGCATCGCCGCGAGATCGTGTCGCGCATCGCGTACTGGACGGGCGAGGGAACGGTGCCGGTCAGGCAGTTCGTGGATCTTCTCGTCGCGCGGAGCGCAGAGCTGGAGCTGCGGGTGCGAGGGCTGGAAGCATCGACGCTGATCGAGCTCACCGCCTTCGGGACCGCCGTCATGATGAACTTTCGATACACCGACGCGCTCGATGGCGTCTCACGTGAGGAACGACAGTGAAGATCGGGTTACTGCACACGACCGACGCGGCCGGGCCACCCGAGGATCCCGTACTCGGACAGCTCGAGGAAGCGCTGCACGCGCATGGTGACGAGACCTTTCGAGCGGTGGTGTCGGACGAGATCGAGCCGCTGATCGCGCAGCTGCGCCGTGAGGCACCAGACCTCGTCTTCAACATGGCGGAGGCGTTCGCGGGGAAGAGCGCGCTCGAATCGAACGTCGCGGCGCTGCTCAACCTGCTCGGCCTGCGCTACACCGGTTCCAGTCCCTCCGGACTGATGGTCGCGGGCGACAAGGCGCTGACGAAGAAGATTCTCAGCTTTCATCAGATCAAAACCCCGCAGTTCGCCACGGTCTATCGTGGTGCGCTCGACTCGGTGGGGAACCTCAGCTTTCCGGTGATCGTGAAGCCGCCGCAGGAGGACGCGTCGCTGGGCATAACAGCGAAGTCGGTGGTGCACGACATCAAGGAACTGTTCGAGGCGATGAACGGGCTGCAGAAGGAATTCAACTCGCCGGTGCTCGTCGAGCAGTTCGTCGAAGGGCGGGAGTTCTACGTTGGGGTGCTCGGCAACGCGAACGTCACAGCGCTCCCGGTGATCGAGCTCGATTTCTCGAAGTTCCCCAAGGACAAGCCGCGGATCGCGAGCTACGCGGCGAAGTGGGGGGATGACGGCGAAGGAAGCGGCGCGGAGTTCGCCGGAACGGAGTCGATCTTCCCGACCGGCCTCGACCCCGAGCTCGAGGCGCGGATGCAGCGCATCGCCGTCGAGGCATTCGACGCGCTTCGGCTCCGCGATTACGGGCGCATCGACCTGCGGGTGACGGCCGAAGGAGAGATCTTCGTGATCGAGGTGAACCCGAACTGCTATCTCGAGAAGTCGGGGGAGTTCGCGCGGGCGGCGGAGCGGAGCGGGCTCGCGTATCCGGCGTTGATCGAGCGGATCGTCGAGTTGGCGAGCGCGCGATACTCGCGTTAGGGAGGAGGCCGTCGCCGGGGTTCGCCGAGCGGGCAGCCATGAGAAAACAAAAAAGCCGGCTTTCGCCGGCCTTTTTGTTCGCTCGGGTGAGCGTTAGCGCGAGGTGCGCTTGCGGCTCGACTTCTTCGCGCCCTTGCGCGCGCTCTTCTTCGCGCCACGCTTCGCGCCCTTGCGCGCACCGCCCTTCTTGGCGGTCGACTTGCGACCCGCCTTCTTGGCGCTCTTGCGCCCACCCTTCTTCATGGCCATGGTGCTGTCTCCAGTTCTGGAGTGTTGGCTCTCACCGTCCCCCGGTGGACCGGTGAGGTCGGCTTCAACGCCTTGGCGTCTCCACCTTGCGCGCGGTCCTGGCAAGACCGGCGCATCCCGCCGCGAAGCAGCACAGCCCTCGCGATCTGCTTTTCGTTCGCGCATTTCCCCGGGAGCGACGCTCGACTGAACGAGCCCTTCCCTCCCCTGCACCGCGCGAACAGGTCATCATCATCGGTTGTCGGTACCACGTCGAACCGCCTGCAACCCGCCGTCGTGGCGTGCGATTCGTGTATTCGACGATCGATACGCGAAAGTGTTACGCAAATCGATACGCAAGTGACGCATGATTCGCAAGCAGGTCACGACTTCGCGCGAATATAGGAATCGCATATTCGGCACGCAATAGCGATGCCGATGATGATGCGACATCTTCGTCATTCGCCGCATTCGTCGCAGTTGGTGTGAAACGAGGGCAATGATCGCAGGGAGGAACGATGGATCTCGGACTGAGCCAACGTGTGGCACTGGTGACCGGCGCGTCGAGTGGGCTCGGCCTCGCGATCTCGCGTGCGCTGGCGGCGGAGGGATGCGCGGTGGCGATGGTGGCGCGCCGCGCCGAGCTGCTCGAACGTGAGGCACGCGACATCGTCGCCCAGTCGAAGGGACGCGCGCTGCCGCTCGCGGGGGACGTGACACGGGCGGAAGATGTGGCTCGGGTCACGTCGCAGGCGGCCGCGATGCTCGGACCGATCGACATCCTCGTCGCGAACGCGGGCGGGCCACCGTCGACGACGTTGGCGACGACGACAGAAGAGCAGTACCAGTCGGCGCTCGAGCTCAACCTGCTGGCCTCGATCCGGCTGACGCGCGCCGTGGTACCGGCGATGCGCGAGCGACGGTGGGGACGCGTGATCTTCGTGTCATCGATGGCGGCGAAGCAGCCGCTGGCCGGGCTGCTGCTTTCGAACACGGCGCGCGCCGGGCTGCTCGGCTTTGCGAAGACGATCGCCAACGAGTGTGCACCCGACAACGTCCTGGTGAACACGGTGCTCCCCGGCCATTTCGATACCGACCGGGCGATGGAATTGGCGAAGATGCGCTCGTCCCGCGAACAGCGCCCGGTCGACGAGATCCTGCGCACGCGCGCGTCCTCGATTCCCCTCGGACGATCGGGACGCCCGGAGGAATTCGCCGCGGCGGTGGCATTCCTGGCGAGCGAACGGGCGAGCTTCATCACGGGTGTCGCGCTGCAGGTGGATGGTGGACAGATCGCCGGGCTGATCTGAATCCGGCGCGAGGCTTCCATCGCTCAGGGTGCCATGTCACCTTTCAGGCCGACATCAGCGCGCAGTAGCGCGCACCCACCTCGCTCTCCCATCTGAACGCGGCCATAGAGTGAAAGCCCTCGTGAAGGAAGCCCCGGGTCCCGGGTTCGTGCTGAAGGACGTTCCAATTCCGACGATCCGCGACGACGAGGTGCTGATCCGCGTGAAGCGCGCCGGCGTCTGCGGCACCGACGTCCACATCTACGAGTGGGACGACTGGGCGAAGGGGCGCTGCAAGCCACCGTTCGTCGTCGGACACGAATTCGCCGGCGAGGTCACCGAGGTCGGAAAGCTGGTGACGGACGTGCGCCCGGGCGATCGCGTGACCGCCGAGGGACACATCGTCGATGGACGATGCCCGCTCTGCCGGACTGGAAACGCACATGTCTGCCCGCATACGAAGATCATCGGGGTCGACCGCGACGGATGCTTCGCCGAGTACATCGCGATGCCGGCGACGAACGTCTGGCACCTCGATGACAACGTCTCGTTCGACATCGGCGGGATTCACGACCCGATGGGCAATGCCTTCCACACCGCCCTAACGGCGTCGATTCCGGGGAGCACGGTGCTGGTCACGGGGTGTGGTCCGATCGGGATCTTCGCCGTCGGAATCTGCCGCGCCGCGGGGGCATCGCGCATCATCGCGACGGACGTCAACGAAAAGCGGCTCGAGCTGGCGCGGACAATGGGCGCGAACGACGCCGTGCATCCGCGGGAAGCCGAGCGGGTGGTGAAGGCGGCGACCGCGGGGCTCGGGGTCGACGTCGTGCTCGAGATGTCGGGGGTGCCGAGCGCGGTGCACCAGGCGTTCGCACTGGTGCGCGTCGGTGGACGGGTGCAGATGCTTGGAATCCCGGCGAAGCCCATGGAAGTGAACCTGGCGACGGAGATCATCTTCAAGGGGATCACGATCTACGGCGTCGTCGGGCGGAAGATGTACGACACGTGGATCCAGATGACACAGTTCCTGCGTTCCGGGCAGTTCGACCCCACGCCGGTCATCACGCACCGCTTCCCGCTCGATCGCTTCGACGACGCGATCGCGGCGATCAAGGGGGGCGAGGCCGGCAAGGTGATCTTCGAGGTGGCCTGATGAAGCTCGAACCCGACCATGAAGACGTGCACGCGGCAGCGAAGAGTGGTGACACCGATGAAGTGGCGGCGCTGCTGTCGATGGACAACCGCCTGACGCGAACGTTCGACGCCGACGGCTGGACCCCGCTGCACCTCGCCGCGCACTACGGGCATGCGAAGACGGTCGAGTTGCTGCTGCACAACAACGCGCCGGTCGACCTCCGGTCGACGAACGCGATGACGAACACCGCGCTCCACGCCGCCCTCGCCGGACGGCAGACGCGGATCGCGAAGATCCTCCTCGACGCGGGCGCCGATGCCAACGCACGGCAGCACGGCGGGTGGACCCCGCTCCACTCGGCCGCGGCGAGCGGTGACCGCGACGCGATCGATCTCCTGATCGCGCGGGGCGCGAAGCCGGAGCTCGCGAACGATGCCGGCGTGACACCGGCGGCGTTCGCCCGCGAGAAGGGGAAACCCGAGATCGCCGAATACATCGACGCCAAAGCGTCGGCCTGACCACATTTCCCGAAACGCCCGGAATTACGTGAGCCTCAACGCCGCATTCAACGCAGACCTGACCGCGAAGATCGACCAGCTGAAGGCCGATCGCGTCTACAAGCGCCTCAACTACATCGCGTCGCCGCAGAGCGCGTGGGTGGAGATGGAGGGGCGCGGAAAGGTCCTGATCCTGTCGTCGAACAACTATCTCGGGTTGAGCGACGAACCGAGCGTCGTGGATGCGGGAATCGAAGGGCTCAGGAAGTACGGCGCCGGGACAGGGAGCGTGCGCTTCATCTGCGGAACGTTCACCGTGCACCGCGAGCTCGAGCAGGCACTCGCCCGGTTCGTGGGGACGGACGCGTCGATGTCGTACGTCTCGGCGTGGAACGCGAACGAGGGGCTGACGGCGACTGTGGCGGAGGAAGGTGACTTCGTCGTGTCCGACGCGCTGAACCACGCCTCGATCATCGACTCGATCCGGCTGGCGAAGGCGATCACGAAGTGCACGACGGGTGTGTACAAGCACGGCGACCTGGACGACCTCGTCGAGAAGCTGAAGGCGAACAAGTCGGCGAAGCGGCGGATGATCTGGACCGACGGAGTATTCTCGATGGAAGGCTCGATCGCGAAGCTCCCCGAGATCCTGCAGATCGCGCGCGACCACAACGCGATCGTCGTGATGGACGATTCGCATGCGACCGGGGTGCTCGGCACGCACGGGCGGGGCACCGCCGAGCACTTCGGGGTGGTGGGAGAGGTCGACGTCATCACCTCGACGCTGGGCAAGG
>DASSZC010000425.1:0-2169 GCA_035702925.1 Gemmatimonadaceae bacterium
CGATCAGATACCGCGGCTGCAGCCCCACCGGCGTCAGGTGCCGGTAGACCGTCCGCAGCGTCATCCCCGCCATCGAGGCCAGGTCCTGCGTGTTCCTCACCCGCGAGGGCGAGCGAATGAGCTGCTCGACCGCCCGCGCCAGCACCACCGGCATCAGCCGCAACTGCTCCGCCAGCTCCCGCAGCATCAGCTCGGCGACGGGATGCGCCGGCACGCGCTCGATCAGCTCGAGGAAGCGTCGCGGCTCGTCGTCGAACCGGTTCAGCACCACATGTTGCACACCCAGCCGCGCGAGGCGCATGATGTGCCGCATCGACGCCGGCGCGAGCGTCGTGTACACCACCACCGGCAGCGCCGTGTGCCGCGCGATGATCTCCTCGATCGCCTCCGCCAGCATCCCACTGTGCACCGACGGATCCAGGATCAGCAAGTCGGCGTCGCCGACCCGGAGCAGCGAATGCAGCTCCGCGGGATCCGTGGCCGCGATCAGGGAGTGGGTGTCCCCGAGCACGATCCGGAGATGCGCTAGGAGATTGCGAGGGAGGTAGGCGACGACGTGCAATGCGGGGCAAGTAGGAAGGGTGTCGCAAAAACCCGGTTTTTTGTCACAAAATGCCGGTTTACGCGACGCACCGCGACCCTACGTTCGGGAGATCGGCTATCGCCAACTGTTTGTCCCCCACCGGAGTCGCCCATGTCCCGCCGCCACCTGTCCCTGCTGGTCGTTGCGATTGCCTCCCTGGTTGTCAGTGCCTGCAACGCTTCGCCGACGGGCCCGCGGCCCACGGCTCCTGTCCATGACGAGATCACGCCGACCGACACGACGTCGCGGATCGGCACGATGGGCAGCAACGGCTGACCGCCGGTTTCGGCTCGACACCGGCTCGTTCAACGGGGAACGAGCCGGCGCATCTCTCCGAGGGTGGACGCGATCTCCCGGAGTGACTCGGGAATGGGCGCTTCGGGTGCGGACGGGGCACGCAGGGGCCCTGTCGCCAGGCGTCCCAGCAGGTCTTCCGCCGCGAATGCGACCTTGTTGAAGCCGTACGTGTCGGCGACCGCTCGCGCCCGGCGAGCCGCCTGGATCGCGGCGTCGGGAAGCGACAGCGCCTCGTAGCTCTCCGCGGTCTGGAGGTGGAACTGCGCCTCCTGCGCCGGCGGAAACGGCGCCGAGGCCAGCGCACGGCGGTACCGCTCGAACAGCGGCGTCGACCCCTCCCGCGCCGCGATCTCCATCAAGTTGATCGCCGCGAACCAGCGGTGGTACTGCTCCTGTGCCGTCGCCTCGAGCACGAGATAGGCGTCCCGGGCGGCGCTCCGCACGCCCAGCATGTAGAACGCACCGGCGATGTCGCTGAGCAGGCGGTCCCGGTTGATCGGGTCGCGCGTCAGCGCGAGCGACGCGTAGGCCATCTCGACGGCGAGGTCGTACCGCCCGCGGTGGAACGCCACGTCGGCCCGATCCTGGAGCGCCATCGCATGCACGTCCACCAGGTCGTCGCGCGTCGCGGCGCGCGCGATCGTGTCGTCGAGCAGTCGCTCGGCGTTCGGCATGTTGCCGCGCGCGAGCGCGATCTTGGCCGCACCGATCTGGGCACGCAGGATGCCGAACATGTCGTCGACGTCGCGCGCGATCGCGCTCGCCGCCTCGTAGCTGCCGGACGCGAGATCGAGCGCACCCATGCTCCGCTGACAGTAGGCGAGCCGCAGGTGCGACGCGATCGCGACGTCCGCCTCCTCCACCGGATGCACGTGCGCGATCACCGTCTCGTACACGTCGCCCGCCAGCGCCCACTTCGCGTCCAGGTCGAGCGAGCGCGCATAGGCCATCAGCCGCGGCGCGATCGCGTGCATGTCGTTCGTCTCGGAGCGCTTCACCGCATCGACGATGCTGCGCAGGATCGCCCGCGCCGGCGTGCCGGCGGGCACCTCCTCGATCGCCGCATCCACGGCGCGAACTCCCCAGCCGTCCGCCGCCACCGCCGCCGCCCCCTCTTCGATCCACGCGTCCACCAGGCGGAGCACGACGAGACCGGCGCTCACCGAGCGCCACGCCTCATCCCCATCCTCGAGCCCCGCCAGCTCCGCGAAGAACGGCAGGTGCCGCGCGCCTTCCATGTGATCGATCACTTCTCTCTCCAGTCCCCGGGAGCGTCTCATCGATGCCTT
>DASSZC010000151.1:0-2311 GCA_035702925.1 Gemmatimonadaceae bacterium
CCCTCACGGTGCGGAGGGCGTTGACGCGCGCGTCGAAGTCGGGGTCCTTGTCCCAGCGCGGTGCACGCGGGAACTGGGGGAGCTCGGCGTCGGGAACGGCGATGCCGCGCTCGACGGCCTCGAGGATCTCCGTCGCGTGACGCTCGCCGATCCCGCGCGGCATCCCCTTGATCGACATCAATGTCTTCGCGTCGGCGGGACGCTGGCGGGCGATGTCCATCAGCGTCTCGTTGCCGACGACGCGGAAGGTCGAGCGGTCGAGCTCCTTCGCGAGGGCGTCGCGCCATTGCACGAGCTCGCGGAAGAGTGCCAGCTCGCGGCGATCGAGGTCGCGTGCACCCTTGATGCGCATGTAGCCTAACGCTGGATCCTCGGGCTCCCACCGGGTCTTCTCGAGGCGCGCGAACTCCTCCTTCGCCCAGCCGACGCGACCCTTCTTCTCGAGCTCCTGATAGAGCTGGTCGCGAAGGTCGTGCAGGTACATGGTGTCCTGCGACGCGTAGGCGAGCATGTCGGCGGTGAGGGGGCGCATCGACCAGTCGGCGCGCTGGTGCTTCTTGTCGAGCGTCACGCCGAAGTACTTGTCGAGCAGCGCGGCGAGGCCGAAGGCCTTGAAGCCGAGGAGCTGCGCGGCGACGCGCGTGTCGAAGATGTTGCGCGTCCTCCAGCCATAGTCCTGGCCGAGGAGACGCAGGTCGTAGTCGGCGTCGTGGAAGATGACTTCGACGTCGGGTGACTCGACGAGCTTCCCGAGCGCCTCGAGCTGCCCGGTCGGCAATGGATCGATCACCGCGCTATGCTCCCTCGTCGAGAGCTGAAGCAGGTAGACGCGATCGACGAAGCGATGAAAGCTCGCGCCCTCGGTGTCGAGGGCGAGCTGCCTGGTATGGGCGATGGTCCGCGTGAACTGCTCGACCTCCTCAGGAGTGTCGAGATAGAGCGGCGTATGTGGGGTGCGGTCTGGCACTCCTTCCTCGATGTCTTTGTGAACCGTAATGTAGCGCGGTACCCTCCTTGCTCCCACCGTCGCCAATGACCGACCCTACGATGCACCCGAGCGGATCGCCCGAGCAACCCGCGCCAGCGGGCGCGCCCCCAACCCACTCGGCGACGGCGGCATCGCCCGTCCCCCCACCCGTGCATCGCGATCGCCGCAAGCGCTCCGTCGGATGGCAGAGCAAGGACGTGCTCCGCGCGTCGGCGCTGATCATCGGGATCTACGTCATCCTCCGCCTCCTCTGGGTCGCGCACGAGCTGTTCTTCGTCGTCTTCCTCGGCACCCTCTTCGGGCTCGCGGTGGCGTCGGCGGTGGACCGGCTCGAGCGGTTCCGGATCCCGCGCGGGATTGGCGCGGCGATGGTGGTGATCGGGTTCCTCGCCATACTCGGCGGGTTCGGCGCCTGGATGGCGCCGACGCTTCGGCAGCAGTCGCGCGAGCTCCGGGTGAAGCTCCCCGAGGCAGTCGACAAGGTCGAGAGCTGGATCAACACGCACCAGAACGGGCTGGTCGGCCTCCTCCTCGGACGCAGCGACGAGGACTCGCCGAACCCCGCCGGCCCGGCGGATTCGGCGATCGCAAAGCGCAGCGGGTTGGATTCTTCCCGAGCCACTTCATCAGCGCAGGATAGCGGCAGTTCGGCGGCACAAGGTGAATCGACGCGGGCTTCCGCCGATTCTGCGGGGAAGGCCCCCGACACGGTCCTCGTCAAGAAGGCAACGCCTGCATCTTCGCTCAAGGCGAAGATCGGCGCGCGGATGGGGGGAGCGACACGGTACCTCTTTCCCTTCCTCACCTCGACGCTGTCGGTGTTCGGCGGGGTCCTGTTGATGATCTTCCTGTCGGTCTACATCGGCGCCGAGCCGACCACGTACCGCAGCGGGTTGATGCACCTCTTCCCGCAGCGGACGCGAAAGCGCGCCGACGAGGTGTTGGCGGCGATGGCGGTCGCGCTCCGGAAATGGCTGGTCACCCAGCTGATCGCGATGGCGGTGATCGGCGCGGTGACGACGATCGTCCTCCTCGTCCTCAAGGTGAAGGCGGCGTTCGCGCTCGGACTGCTCGCCGGGCTGTTCGAGTTCATCCCGACGATCGGCCCGATCCTCAGCGCCGTGCCGGCGATCGCGATGGGATTCCTCGACTCCCCGGAGAAGGCGCTGTTCATCGGTGTCGCCTACATCGGTATCCAGTTCCTCGAGAACCACATCCTCATCCCCCTGCTCATGCGCGGCGGGGTGGATCTGCCGCCCGCGCTGACGGTGATCAGCCAGGCGCTGATGGCGCTGGTGTTCGGGTTCATCGGGCTGATGGTCA
>DASSZC010000367.1:0-6776 GCA_035702925.1 Gemmatimonadaceae bacterium
CGCCCCCGTGATCGGCCTCAATGATTCGGGGGGAGCGCGGATCCAGGAGGGAGTCGTATCGTTAGGCGGCTACGCCGAAATTTTTCTTCGTAACACCCTGGCATCGGGCGTGGTCCCGCAGATTTCGGCCATCCTCGGGCCCTGCGCCGGCGGCGCGGTCTATTCGCCGGCGATCACCGACTTCGTGTACATGGTGCGCGGCACCTCCTACATGTTCGTCACCGGCCCCAACGTCGTGAAGACGGTGACGCACGAGGACGTGACGATGGAGGAGCTGGGAGGCGCCGACACCCACGCCGCGACCTCGGGGGTCTCGCACTTCACCCATGACTCCGAGCTCGCCTGCCTGCAGGCGATCCGCGAGCTGTTTCGCTACGTGCCGCAGAACAACGTCGACGATCCGCCGCGCGGCCGGAGCACCGATCCGCGCGATCGCCGCGACGAGGCGCTGCTCGACGTCGTCCCCGACAACCCGAACAAGCCTTACGACATGCACGACGTCATCCGCCGGGTCGTCGACGACGGCGAGATGTACGAGGTGCAGAAGGATTTCGCCGGCAACATCCTCTGCGGCTTCGCGCATCTCGGCGGGCACAGCGTCGGGATCGTCGCCAACCAGCCGGCGGTGCTCGCCGGGGTGCTCGACATCAACGCCTCGACGAAGGCGGCGCGCTTCATCCGCTTCTGCGACTCCTTCAACATTCCGGTGGTGACCTTCGAGGACGTGCCGGGCTTCCTCCCCGGTGTCGCGCAGGAGCACGGCGGGATCATCAAGCACGGGGCGAAGCTGCTCTTCGCCTACTGCGAGGCGACGGTGCCGAAGCTCACGGTGATCACCCGCAAGGCTTACGGCGGCGCCTACGACGTCATGTCGTCGAAGCACATCCGCGGGGATTACAACGTCGCCTGGCCGACGGGCGAGATCGCGGTGATGGGGCCGAAGGGCGCCGTCGAGATCCTCTTCCGGAAGGAGATCAACGAGGCGTCCGACCCGAAGGCGGCGATGGACGAGCGTGTCGCGGAGTACACGGAGAAGTTCGCGAATCCGTACGTCGCGGCGGCGCGCGGCTACGTCGACGACATCATCGACCCGCGGGAGACGCGCCCACGGCTGATCGACGCGCTCGACACGCTGCGGACGAAGCGCGACCGGAACCCACCGAAGAAGCACGGCAACATACCGCTTTGAACAGCTATTAGCCGTTAGCCGTTAGCTGCAAGCGACGGCGCAACGGCAGTACCGGAGTTGCTCAACGCTAACAGCTAATGGCTAACGGCCGCCCTTCAATGTTCTCCAAAGTCCTGATCGCCAATCGAGGGGAGATCGCGCTCCGCGTCATTCGCGCGTGCCGGGAGCTCGGCGTGCAGACTGTCGCGGTGTACAGCGAGGCGGATGCGACGGCGCCGCATGTGCGCGAGGCCGACGAAGCGGTGCTGATCGGGCCCGCACCGTCGAGCGAGAGCTACCTCAAGGGCGAGCGCATCATCGAGGCGGCGAAGAAGACGGGAGCGGAGGCGATTCATCCCGGGTACGGATTCCTCTCCGAGCGCGAGTGGTTCGCGCGCGCCGTGCGCGACGCGGGACTGGTGTTCATCGGGCCCCCGGCCGAGGCGATCGCGGCGACGGGGAGCAAGACCGCCGCGCGGCAGCTCGCCATCGCGGCGAATGTGCCGGTCGTCCCCGGGACGACCGAGGCGCTGCGCGATGCGGCCGAAGCGTCGGCGGTGGCGAAGCAGTTCGGCTTTCCCGTGCTCCTCAAGGCGGCGGCGGGCGGGGGCGGGAAGGGGATGCGCGTCGTGCGCGAGGAGTCGCAGCTCGCCCCCTCGCTCGACGCGGCGCGCCGTGAGGCGAAGAGCTCGTTCGGCGACGACGCGGTGTACGTCGAGAAGTACGTCGAAGGGCCGCGCCACGTCGAGATCCAGGTGCTCGGGGACACCCACGGCAACATGCTGTCGTTGGGCGAGCGTGAGTGCTCCGTCCAGCGCCGGCACCAGAAGATGATCGAGGAGGCGCCGAGCGTCGCGGTCTCGCCGGCGCTGCGGCGCGCGATGGGAGAGGCGGCGGTGCGCTTCGCGAAGGGGGCGGGCTACGTGAACGCCGGGACCTGCGAGTTCCTCCTCGACAAGGACGGGCAGTTCTACTTCCTCGAGATGAACACCCGCGTCCAGGTGGAGCACCCGGTGACGGAGCTGGTCACCGGGATCGACATCGTGCAGTGGCAGCTGCGGGTCGCGAGCGGGGAGCAGCTTCCCTTCCGGCAGGAGGAGATCGCGCCGCGGGGGTGGGCGATCGAATGCCGCATCACGAGCGAGGACCCGGCGAACGGTTTCCTCCCCTCGACGGGGCGCATCAGCTACCTTCGCGTCCCCGCTGGTCCGGGCGTCCGCTGGGACGGTGGGATCGAGACGGGGAGCGTGGTCGGGCTGTTCTACGACCCGATGCTCGCGAAGCTGATCGTCTGGGCGGAGACGCGCCCGGCGGCGATCGCGCGGATGCACCGCGCGCTGCTCGAGCTGACCATCGACGGGATCGACAGCTCGCGCGACTTCCACCTGCGGGTGATGGAAGACGGGGAGTTCCAGCGGGGGGAGATCGAGATCCAGTGGCTGGAACGGAGGCTGCCATCGCTCGTCGGTGTCGCGCCGCCGGCGAGTGGCGCCCGCGTCGCGGCGATCGCCGCCGCGCTTCTCGCCGACGCCGAGCGCCGCGGACGGAGCGCGGCGCCGGCGACGGCGGCGGTGCCTAACGGTGGACCCCCCGCAGCCAGCGACGGCACGTCGGGTAGCCGCTGGCTCGAGGTCGCGCGCGGGGAGGCGCTGCGGTGACGACCCTGACGGGGCTGGCGGAGGTCGCGATCGACTCGATCGCCGCCGGCGGCGATGGGGTCGGGCGTTCCGAGGGACGAGTCGTCTTCGTGCCGCGGTCGGCTGCGGGTGACATCGCCCGGGTGCGGCTGCAGGAGAAGGGCCGCTTCGCCCGCGGCGAGATCGTGGAGCTGGTGCGCGCCTCCGCCGACCGCGTCGATCCGCCCTGTCCGCACTACACGGAGGACCGCTGCGGCGGATGCCAGCTCCAGCACCTCGCGTACGAGGCGCAACTCGCGGCGAAGGGCCGGATCATCGTCGAGACGCTGGCGCGGATCGGCAAGCGCACGGTGACGTTAGGCGAGGTGCGCGCCGGTGCGCGCGCGTGGCGCTACCGGCGCAAGCTGACGCTGGCGATGCGCTGGCGGCGCGACACCGGCTGGATCGCCGGGCTGCATCCGTACGACGACCCAGACGCCGTCTTCGCGTTAGGCGACTGCCCGATCACCGACGAGCGCGTCGTCGCGACATGGAAGGCGATCCTCGCCCAGTCGCGGCTCTTCCCGCGGGTGCCGAGGCTGCGCGGGGCGGTGCGGCTGCTCGACGAGGGAGCGTCGTTCGTGCTCGAAGGGGGGCGCCAGTGGCGGGAGGGGCCGGCCCTCCTCGAAGCCGTGCCCGAGCTGCGCGCCATCTGGTGGGCGCCGGAGGAGTCGCGGCCCCGCCTCGTCGCCCAGCGCGACGAGCGGGCGACGACGGGAGCGAGCTTCGCCCAGGTGAACGTCGCCGTCGGCGAGGCGCTGCACGATCACGTCGTCGCGCGCGTCGCCTCCTATGCGCCGGCTTCGGTGGTCGACGCCTACGCTGGCACCGGGGACACCGCGGTGCGCTTCGCGGAAGCGGGGGCGCGCGTCACGGCGATCGAGTTCGACCGCGAGGCCGCGGAATTCGCCGCGACAAGGCTCGCTCCCCCCTCACGTTCGCTGCACGGGCGCGTCGAGGATCATCTCGCCGCCGCGCTTCCCGCCGACGTCGTCGTCGTCAACCCGCCGCGGAGCGGGGTCGACGCGCGCGTCGCCGACACCCTGCAGCAGGCGAACCCTGCACCTCGTGCCGTGATCTACGTGAGCTGCGACCCGGCGACGCTCGCCCGCGACCTCACCCGCATGCCGCGCTACCGCGTGGCGAGCGTGATCGCATTCGACATGTTCCCGCAGACCGCGCACGTCGAGACGGTGTGCGAGCTGGTTCCGGAGGCCGCATGAAGTACGTCGTCACGGTGAACGGCGCGAAGCTCGATGTGATCCTCGACGCCGGCGCCGCCGAAGTGGAGGGCGCGAGCGCGCCGGCGCGTATCGTCGACCTCGAGGGGACCCCCGACAAGCTGGTGACGATCGGCGACGAGGTGCACCGCGTCGTCGTCCGCCGCGGCGACGCGCGCGGCCGCTACATCCTCTCCATCGACGGCCACCGTTATGACGTCGAGGCCCTCGACGAGCGCACGCACGCGATCCGCGAGCTGTCCGGCGCCTCGGCCGCGCCCACCGGCCCCGCTCCGCTCAAGGCGCCGATGCCGGGCCTCGTCGTGCGCGTGAGCGTCGCCGTCGGCGACACCGTTGCCGCGGGGCAGGGGCTCGTCGCGATCGAGGCCATGAAGATGGAGAACGAACTGCGGTGCATCGCTGGAGGGAGAGTAAAGGCGGTGCATGCAGTAGTCGGACAGGCGGTGGAGAAGGGGGCGCTGCTGGTGGAGATCGAGTAGGCGAGGGGACTGCGCAAAGGCACTGCGGAACGGCGCCACCGAGGCACCGAGGCGCCGGGAACAGCCTCGAAGGGTGAGTGCTTTTCGCCAGAGCTGAACAGATTGGGGGCAAGGGGGTGAGATGGTCTCGCCGTGCTTGCCCCCAAGCAGTTCGAGTCCAGTTCAAGGGATGTTGCCGCGGTTATCAGAATCTCCGTGCGCTCCGTGACTCCTGTAAAATATTCCCGCCGTTGCAACAGCAACTGCAACGGCTGTTGAACAGGAGTCACGGAGCCACGGAGGATGGCCCGGGCGCGAGAAGGCTTGCGGCTCCGGTCCGTAACAGCTTGGGGGCAAGCCGGCGAGATGATCTCGCCCCGCTTGCCCCCAATCAGTTCGGCTCTCGTGCAAACAGCTCAGCCCTGACCAGCTGTTCTCGGCGCCTCGGTGCCTCGGTGGCGCCGTTCCGCAGTTCTCCCCAGCAACGCCTAACGCTTCACGGCAGGAACGCAGTTCCTCCCGCCGCGACCTCCCCGGCGAAGGTGCTCAGTCCCCAATGGCCGCGGCCGCCGTTCAGCGGGAGCGCGACGAAGACGTTGTTGTCGCGGGTGCCGGGGTTGAGGTCGAGGAGCACGGTCTCGCCGTCGATCCGCCAGCTGGCCCGCCCGACCGACGAGGTGGCGGGCCGGAGCCGCTCCGGCAGGGCGCCGCTGAAGATGGCGGTCCCAGCGGTGCCGGTGCAGTGCGAATCGGCGCCGCGGGTAGCCGGGGCGGCGAAGGTGAAGGTCAGCTCGAAGCGCGTGCCCTTCGCCGCGGCGAGCTCGGGGCCGGCGGGGGGGCGGGTCGTGTCGATCGTGGCCGCGATCCGGGCGGTGGCGGTCCCGCCCGAGCAGAGGGCGGCGAGGGTCGGGGGCTGCTTCGGGGCGCAGGCGAGGAAGAGCGCGGCCGCCACCAGGAGGGCAGAGCCTCGGGGTGCACGCCGGCGATCGGAGGAATTGGTCATGCCGGAACGCTGACGAGGCTCGTGTAAGCGCGCAAGCCCAGTCCGTTGACAACCGCTAACTCCTTTCGTAGCTTACTTGTCTGTCGAAAAATCCATGGGGCCTCGCCGCGCTAGCCAATGTGTGTGGTGCGGGCAGGGCCCCAGCCGAATTCTCTGGACCCCGTCATGAAGACTTTCACCGCGACGCCGAGCGACATCGTTCACGACTGGTACGTCGTCGATGCCGAAAACATGGTGCTTGGGCGCCTCGCCTCCCAGATCGCGAAGATCATTCGCGGCAAGCACAAGCCGACGTTCACCCCGCACATGGACACCGGGGACAACGTCATCGTGATCAACGCGGCGAAGGTCGCGGTCACGGGCAAGAAGCGCGACCAGAAGGAGTACTTCCGTCACACCGGCTACATGGGGCACGAGCTGTTCACCCCGTTCGCCAAGATGATCGAGAAGCACCCCGAGCGCGTGATCGAGAAGGCCGTCTACGGGATGCTCCCGAAGAACGCACTCGGCCGCCAGAAGCTGCGCCTCAAGCTTCGCGTCTATCCGGGCGCCGAGCATCCGCACGTCGCGCAGCAGCCGAAGACTCTGAACCTCAAGAAGAGCGAGACGAAGTAAATGGCCGAGAGCGATACGATCCACAGCATCGGCCGCCGGAAGGAAGCGGTCTGCCGTGTGTACCTGAAGGCCGGTTCGGGCAAGTGGGACGTCAACGGGCGGACGCTCGGCGACTACTTCCCGCGCCAGTCGCTGGTGTCGGCGATCCAGCAGCCGTTCACGGCGACCGACCTGCTCGGCCGTTATGACGTGAAGGCGAATCTCGAGGGTGGCGGCGTCACCGGCCAGGCCGGCGCGCTGCGCCTCGCGGTCGCCCGCGCGCTGCTCAAGATCGACGAGTCGCACCGCCGCAAGCTGCGCGACCTCGGGCTCCTCACGCGCGACGCCCGCGCGGTCGAGCGCAAGAAGCCGGGCCGTCCGAAGGCCCGCAAGCGGTTCCAGTTCAGCAAGCGTTAGGCAGCATGTGGATCGGCCGGCCACGAGGGCCGGCGGTCCGCCATCTCTCACGCGCTCCGAGTCACCGTCGGGTGCCGGCTCCCATCTGGGCAGATCCGGTCGGCGGTGGCGGCGACAGGGCGCGGACGACACAAACCAGATCGGAGTAGTCTCGCATGGCCAGCATTACCCTCGAGCAGCTGCTCGCCGCGGGTGTCCACTTCGGACACCAGACCCGTC
>DASSZC010000058.1:0-8348 GCA_035702925.1 Gemmatimonadaceae bacterium
CTTCCGCCCTTCCGACGAGTAGACCACCGCGCCCTTCGGCAGGAACTCTCCCGCGACGTCGGCCGCCTGGTCCACCCGCCCCCCGGGATTGTCGCGGAGGTCGAGGATGAGGCTCTTCATCCCCTGCCGCTCGAGGGCGCCTAACGCCTCATGCACGTCGTCGGCGACGTGGTTGTTGCTGAACGTCGTGATCCGCACGTAGCCGACCCCCGGCCGCAGCATGAACGACGCCGGCACCGCCGACTCCTCGCCGAGCTTCTCGCGCTTCACCTCGCGGGTCAGCTGTACCACTGTCCCATCCTCGCGCTCACGCTCGAAGACGAGCGAGGTCATGCTCCCCTTCGGTCCCGCCAGCGTCATCTCGAGCTCGGAGGTGCTCGTCGCCGCCACCGGCTTCCCGTCGATCGCGATGAGCTCGTCCCCCGGCAGGATGTCCTGCCGCGCCGCCTGCGATCCGGGAATCATTCCGATCACCACCGGCGCGCCGCTGTAGTACTCGAAGTTGATCCCGACGGGGAACAGCTTGTTCTCCCGCATCGCCTTCTCGCGTTCGGGATCCATCCGCGTCGCCGTCACGACGTACGAGTGCGGGTCGGCCGCCTGGACCATCCCCTCGATCGCCGCCATCAGCAGCACGTGCGTGTCGAGCGAGTCGGGGTGGTTTACCCGCAGCTGGTTCAGCACTCCACTCAGCATCTGCAGGTCTTCGTAGGTCGTTCGCGGGCGAATCACCTTGCCGCCCTCCTGCGCGCGCCCCTGCGCCGGGACTACCGCCAGCGCGAGCGCTGCGCACGCCGTGCGCGCGAGCCTCACGGGGTGGCTCCCGCGGCCGTCTTCTGCAGCTCGGCCGCGTGCGCGCGGGCGACGGTCGCCCGCTGTTCGTCGGCGCGCGGCGCGCGCGCGGCGAAGGCGAGGTACATCTGCGCAGCTTCGGCCTTGTTGTCCTCGAACTCGAGCACGTAGGCGAGGGGGAAGTACGGCGGCGCAAAGTACGGCTCGAGCGCGATCGCCTTCCGCAGGTGCGCCTGCGCTTCCGCCGTCTTGTTCTGCAGCATGAGGTGCACGCCGAGCTCGTACTGCGACGTCACGTCGGTGCTGTCCAGCTCCACCGCTTGGCTCAGCTCCTGGACCGCGGTCGCCGTGTCCCCCGTCACCGCCGCGAGGTGGGCCAGCTGCGCGTGCGCCGGCGCGAAGGCGAGGTCTTCGGTCAGCGTCTTGCCTAACGCGTCGCGGGCGGCGGCGGTGTCCCCCTTCGACAGCAGCACGACGGCGATCCCGTACTGGTACATCTGCTTCGACTCGTACATCCGCACGAGCTTCTTCTCCTCGCGCTTCTTCATGTCGTCGATCAGCAGCTGCAGCTCGTTGGCGGCGCTGTCGTACGCCGCCATCTGGTAGAGCGCGAGCGCCCGGTCGTACCGGTATCCGCGATTCTCCTTCCGCTTCACCGCCTCCCCGAGGCGTTCCGCGGCCTTTACCGGGTTGCCGTGGGCATAGGCGACGATCCCCTGGATCGCCGGGTCGAGCGACATGTTCAGCGGCCCCTGCTCCTCGAAGAGCTGGAGCCAGAGCCCCTGGTACATCATCGGGTTCATCTCCAGCGCCTTCAGCCGGAGCGAGTCGACCTGCTGCACCTCCTTGCTCTCGACGACGAAGCGCTTCCCTTCGAGATAGTCGAGGAACCGGTCGGGGCGCTTCTTCCAGTAGGCCACCCAAGCCGCGTAGCGCGGTTCCGGGGCTCCCGGGTTCAGCCTCTGAGCCCAGTAGAAATCCGCGGCGGCGAGGTCCGGCCGCCGGGCCAGGTTGGAGAGCCCGTCCTGGAAGTAGGCGAACCAGCTGTTCGTGTCGGCACCGGCGAAGAGCTCGGGGCGCTTCGGCACTTTCTGCGCGGTCGCGCTGCTCGCCGTTAGGCAGAGCGCGCTGAGGACGAGGAACGGACGACGCACGGGACGGGGCTCCGTGAGGGGGGAGGGAGGAGTCCGCTTTCGGGGGCAGCCATCATAACGCTTTCTGACCCCAGCGCGCCATCCGTTCACCCCTCGCCGGGCGAAAATTAATCCGGTTTCGTGGCACGCCGAATGCGTACTCAACCATTCGGAGCCGGTAACGCAGGGTCTGGCGCGACCCCGGTTCCCTGTCATAGGTTCAAAGAGGAGTTCGGGCCGGCGCCCTCTGCGCCGGCTGCTGCCGCCGCGAGAACGGCGTGGCGGCACCGCCCCCAGGCAATTGCCTGGGGGCTCTTCTTTTGTGCCCTCTGGAGATTGGTGCGGCGCGTCACCCTCCGCCGCGGACCGCGCTCAGTCGTTGCCGCGCAGCTTCCGGGACATCTCGTCGAGCAGCTTCCGCTCGTCGCTCGTCAGGCTCTGGATCCCCGTCGCCGAGATCTTGTCGAGCACCAGGTTGAGCGCCTCGGCGCGGGGATCATTGGCCGCCCGCGGGATGGCGGGCGGCGCCTGTCGCTTGACGACCACGGCCTTGCTCTTCGCCACCGCCTCGTCGCTCGCCGAGCCCCGCTCGCTGGTCCGCTCCCTCGGTCGTGGCGCCGCGCGCGGTACCGCGCGCGGGGTCTCGTCCGGGATGTCCGCCACTGGGGAGATCCGCTGCCGCAGCCGGTCGAGGCTCTGTGCCGAGGGCGTCCGCAGGTAGAACCAGGCGAAGGCGAGGCCGCCGAGATGCGCGGTGTACGCAACCGCCGTCCCCGATGCGCCGGACATCGTGAACGAGCTGACACCCTGCACGATGTTCAGCACGATCAGGATCGCGACGAACCACTTCACCTTCATCGGGACCACGCCGAACAGCGACAGCTCCTCGTCCGGCCAGTGTATCGCGTAGGCGAGCATGACTCCCATCACCGACGCCGAGGCCCCGAGCAGCACACCGCCCCCGCCGAACATCAGGAACCCGAGCACCCCGCCGAGCGCGCACCACAGGTAGAAGGCGACGAAGCGCCCGGGGCTCCACATGTGCTCCACCCGCGGACCGAACATCCACAGGTTGTACATGTTGAAGGCGAGGTGCCAGAAGCCGAGGTGGACGAAGGCGTACGTCACGACCGTCCACACCGAATGCGTCAGGTCGCTGCGCTGGAACGCCAGCCAGTTCCAGACGTCGCGGTCGCCTAACGCCGCGACCTGCAGGAAGTAGATCGCGACCGTGATCGCGATCAGCCCCTGCACGGCGCGCGTCATCCGCGGTGCTTCGTCGGTGTCGGTGGAAAACGCCATCGGGTGCCTGCCCTGCTGCTCGCCATGCGCCAGCGCGCGCTCGCTGGCTGCCTACTCTGCTGTCATCTGATTAACCCACGCGCGAGCCGCCGGTTCCGCTGCGCGCCCTTCTGGTCGACGATCCCGCCCTGGCCGCGTCACGCGTCGGCGCCCCGAGTCGGCGGAAGCTTCTCAGCGGTGCTTCGACTCCAGCGCCAACCGCACGACACGCTCGCACAGCTCGCCGAAGCTGATCCCGCACGCCTCCGCCGACTGCGGGATCAGGCTCGTCTCCGTCATCCCCGGAAGGGTATTAGCCTCCAAGCAATAGAAGTGCCCTTCGGGACTCATCCTGAAATCGATCCGCGCGTAACCCCCGAGCTTGAGGGCGCGAAACGCCGCGAGCGCCTGCTGCTGCACCGCTCCTGTCTGCGCCCGGTCGAGCTTCGCCGGAAATTCCTCCACCGCCATCCCCGCCGTGTACTTGCACTCGTAGTCGTAGATCTCGTGCTTCGGAATGATCTCGCCGACCGCGAGCGGCTCATCGCCGAGGATCCCGACCGTCAGCTCCCGCCCGGGAACGAACGCCTCGATCATCACCTCGTCATCGTGCTTGTAGGCGAGCGCGATCGCCGCGGCCAGGTCCTCCCGCCGCTTCACGACGCTGAGTCCCACCGTCGATCCCTGCTTCGACGGCTTCACCACGACCGGCAACCCGAGCGCGGCGACGACCTCGTCGTCCGACGCCGGCGCCATCAGCCAGTCCGCGGTCCGCACTCCACCGGCGCGGAAGAGCAGCTTCGAGAGGTCCTTGTCCATCGCCAGCGCGCTCGCGAGGTGGCCGCTCCCCGTGTAGGTGATACCGGCAAGGTCGAGCAGGGCCTGCACCGTTCCATCCTCTCCCTGCCCCCCGTGCAGCCCGAGAAAGACGACGTCCGCCCCGCGCACCGCCGGGTGCTCGCCGAGTGACCCGGGGATCTTCAGCGTCGCCAGGAACTCCGGCGTCGGCGGCGCCTTCTTCACCGCCCCGCTGAGATACCCCTTCTCGTCATCGACGGAAAGCACCTTCCCCGCCGGATCGAGCGAGGTGACGGTGTGCCCCCTCGCCCGCAGCGCCGCCGCCACCCGCGTTCCAGACGCGAAGGAAACGTCGCGCTCGCTCGACGCTCCCCCCATCAGCACCGTGATCTTCAGCGGCCCGTCGTTCTTCTTCGCTTTCTTCTCAGCCATTTATCGCGGTTCTCTCGTTTCTCGTCGCAGTGTCATAGCCCGCAAGGCGCGCTGCACTCAGGTCTTCATGAGGAACTGCAACAGATCCGATCGCGTGACGATCCCCTGCATCGCCCCGTTTCGGCGCACGAGCACGGCGGGATTCGACTTCGACAGCAGCTTGGCCACCGACTCCACCGGCTGACCAGCCTCGACGCTCGGGAAGGGTGGGTCCATGATGTCGCTCACCGTCGCGTCGAGCAGCTTCGAGTTCTCGAGGCTCTTCGCCGACAGCGCCCAGTCGCTCACCGAGCCGACGCAGTTGCTCCCCTCCATCACCGGGAGCTGCGAGACGTCGTGCTGGTGCATGAGCCCGAGCGCCTGCCGCACCGTCGAACCCGGGGCGACGCTGACCATCGCCGGCGCGTCCCCGGTCTTCGCCCCGAGCACCGTGCCTAACGTTCCGCGCTCCGGGTCGAGCATCTGGTTCTCGCGCATCCACTCGTCGTTGTAGAGCTTCGACAGGTAGCGCTCTCCGGTGTCGCAGAGGAAGGTCACCACCAGCGCCTTCGGGTCGTCGACCTGCCGCGCGATCCCGAGCGCGACGTGCGCGATCAGCCCCGCCGAGCCGCCGACGAACAGCCCTTCCTCGCGCGTCAGCCGCCGCGCCATCGCGAACGAGTCGCGATCGCTCACCGTCTGGTAGTCGTCGACGAGGTCGAGGTCGAGCGTCCCCGGCACCTTGTCCTGCCCGATCCCCTCGACCTTGTACGGTGCCCCCTCCGGGTGGCCCTTCCCCTTCGTCTTCCACATCTCGGCGAGGATCGACCCCGCCGGGTCCCCGGCGATGATGCGGATCTTCGGGTTCTTCTCCTTGAGGTAGCGCCCGACTCCCGTGATCGTCCCACCCGTCCCCGCGGCGGCGACGAAGTGCGTGATCCGCCCCTCCGTCTGCTCCCAGAGCTCGGGGCCCGTCGTCGCATAGTGCGCCTCCGGGTTGGCGTCGTTGTAGAACTGGTTCGCCAGGATCGCGTTAGGCGTCTCCTTCGCGATCCGTTTCGCCATCATCACGTAGTTGTCCGGATGATCGGGGGCGACTGCCGTCGGCGTGATGATCACCTCGGCGCCGAACGCCTTGAGCAGCCGCACCTTCTCCTGCGACATCTTGTCGGGCATCGTGAAGATGCAGCGGTAGCCCTTGAGCGCCGCCGCGATCGCCAGCCCGACACCGGTGTTGCCGCTCGTCCCCTCGACGATCGTTCCCCCCGGCTTGAGCGAGCCGTCCTTCTCCGCGCGCTCGATGATCGGCAACCCGATGCGGTCCTTCACCGATCCGCCCGGATTGAAGAACTCCGCCTTGCCGTAGACCGGCGTGCGGATTCCCTTCGTCACCCGGTTCAGCCGGATGAGCGGCGTCCAGCCGATCGTGTCGAGCACCGAGGCGTATGGGCGCCGGTTGCGCTCGATGTCCGACGTGTTGCCGCTGAAGGAGAGAGCGCTGTCGCGCGCGGAGCTCGTCATGGGGTTCGATTGCGATTGAGGATCGTGTCCCCGGGCAGCGGCTGCGCATCGGGGTGGCGCCAGTACACCGGGAAGAGAATCGAGATCGCCTGCGGCTGGCCGTTCTTCTTCGCCGGGATGAAATGCAGCTCTCGCGCGCCGACGATTGCCGCGCTGTCCAGCGCCGGCGTTCCGCTCGCCTCGGCCACCGTCGTCGAATCGGGCTGCACGTTTCCGTTCGCGTCGATGAAGATGCGGAGGATGGTGTTCCCCTGGATCTTCTTCGAGTAGGCGGCGGTCGGATAGCGGAAGGGCGCCTGCTTGTTCGTCATCACCGGCAGTTCGTCGGGACCGGCACCGGAGCCGGCGAAGACCTCCGCCATCTTCTTCGTATCGGCATCACCGACGCACCCCGCGGTAGCGACGGCGAGGAGGACGCCAAACGGCAGCGCGGCGAACAGCCGTGCGTGTCTGCGCATGCGACTCACCTCTCTCGTGTAAGCGTTCATCGTCTCAAGTTAGCGGCCGGCGCCTGCGCGTCGAGCGCGCTCAACAGGATCGGCGATTCGGCGCGAGCGACGATTGCGAATCGCGTCACATTTCCGGCCTGGTCCTCGATCGCGCTGGCCAGCGTGATGAGTCCGTAGAGCGCGCCCGCGCGAGCGGAAGCCACCGCCGCGCGCCGGCGATCGCCGCTCGCCGCGACGGCGCGGGCAGCGCCCGCGGTGTCGTGGCTCGGCACCGCCTCCAGCTGCGAGTGCGCACCGAGGAAATTCCTGCACTGGCGGAGCGCCACGGGGTGGCTTTCCACCGTGCGCAGCGACTCGAGCGTCGCTCCGTCCACCGCGAGGAGGTCGAGGTGAATCGGCAGGGCGGTTTCGCCGACCACGACCAGCGTCGAGCCCTCGATCGCGCCGACGCTCTCGGTGACCGCTCCGGCGATCGAGTTCGCGACCGGGAGCAGCCCGCCGTCGGCGCGCCCCGACTCGACGGCGGCGATGACGTCGCCGAACGACGCGCACGGCATCGCGACCACCGCCTCCCCCCACGCGGCGGCGATCGCCGCCTCGCTGAACGCCCCCGGCTCCCCCTGGTAGGCGATGGTCGTCGTCACGCGTTAGGCAGGGGCGGGGTCGCGCGGTCGGGACGGAGCGCGATCGCCGCCCCGAGGTAGACGTGGTTGACCGCGGTCCGCGGCTCGTCGAACTCGGCGTGGATCAGGACGCGGATCGTTCGCGCCAGCGCTCCCGGCACCGGGATCTCCATGGTGCAGAGCAGCGCCGCGTCGGTCCAGCCGAGCTGCCGCGCCGCGAGCGCGGGAAACTGGCTCGCCAGGTCGGGAGTCAGCGTGAAGATCGCGCTCACGATCTCGTGGGGGTGAAGCGCGTTCCGCTCGGCGATCGCCGTCAGCAGCTCGCGGGTCGCGCCGAGCAACGCCGCCGCTTCGTCCCGCTCGACGGTGATCGCGCCGCGGATCGCGTGCAGGTGTCGTGGCCGCCGCGTCGAACGGTCGGTCACCGCGCGCCGTCTCGCGTCGAGGCTTCCGCGCGCAGCTCGGCGAGCAGCCGCAGCGCCTGGAGTGGGGTCATTGCGTCGGTATCGAGCGCGGCGAGCTTCGCAACCACGGGATGCGGCGCCGTCGCGAACAGCGCCAGCTGCTCGGCGTTGTCCGCCGCCGTCGCCGCCGCGGACCGCGGCGCGCGCGCCGGTCGCCCGCCGTTCTTCGCCGCCAGTGCCGGCACGAGCTGCTCCCCCTCGAGCAGCTGCAGCACCGTCCGCGCCCGGGCGAGCACCGCGTCGGGGAGCCCGGCGAGCCGGCCCACCTCGATGCCGTACGACCGGTCGGCGCCCCCCGGCTGCAGCCGGTGGAGGAAGAGCACCTGGCCGTCGGTCTCGCGCACGCCGACGTTATAATTCCGGACTGCTACTAATTCCTCGGCCAGCTGCACCAGCTCGTGATAGTGCGTCGCGAAGATCGCGCGGCACTTCGTGACGTCGTGCAGGTGCTCGCTCACCGCCCAGGCGATCGCCACGCCGTCGTAGGTCGAGGTGCCGCGGCCGATCTCATCGAGCAGCACCAGCGAGCGCTCGGTGGCGACGTGAAGGATCGCGCTCGTCTCCGCCATCTCGACCATGAACGTCGACTGCCCGCGCACCAGGTTGTCGCTCGCCCCGACGCGCGTGAACACCCGGTCGGCGAGCCCGATCCGCGCCCGTGTCGCCGGCACGAACATCCCCGTCTGCGCCATCAGCACGATCAGCCCGACCTGCCGCAGGATCGTCGACTTCCCCGCCATGTTCGGCCCGGTCAGGATCGTCAGGCGCTCGGCGCGCGTCAGCCGCACGTCGTTCGGGATGAACTTGTCGCGCGGCATCATCCGCTCCACCACCGGATGTCGGCCGCCGGTGACGTCCAGGTCGAACCCGTCGGTC
>DASSZC010000399.1:0-4035 GCA_035702925.1 Gemmatimonadaceae bacterium
GCGTGAGGCGGCGCGGCGGGGCGCCGACGCGATCCTCGTCGTCTCGCCGCACTACTACCTCTCGGCGATGGCGCGCGACGCGCTGCTCGCGCACTTCCGGCGCATCGCCGACGAGAGCCCGCTGCCGGTGCTTCTCTACAACATCCCGAAGTACGCGCACCTGACGCTCGAGCCGGCGCTGGTCGCCGAGCTGGGCCAGCATCCGAACATCGTCGGCCTCAAGGACAGCTCGGGGGATCTCGAGCTGCTCGGGAAGTACGTCGACCTCGCGCAGTCGGACAGCTTCACCGTGCTGACCGGGAGCGGGACGACCTTTCACCCGGCGCTGCAGCGCGGGGCACGGGGGGGCATCCTCGCGGTCGCGCTGTTCGCGGGGACGATCGCGACGCGCGTGTACGAGTGCGCCGTGGGGACGGGACGCGGTGATGGCGCGACGGCACGCCGCGCGCAGGACCAGATGACCCCTCTCTCGGCGCAGATCGTCAATGGTCTCGGCGTGGCGGGGATCAAGACCGCGCTCGACCAGGTCGGCCGGCGGGGCGGGCCAGTGCGGTCGCCGCTCCTCCCCCTTTCGTCGGCGGACGAGTCGCGGGTCATCGAGCTGCTCCGCCGCGCCGACCCGAACCTCACGGCGTGACGCGCCTGCCTAACGGTATCCGCTGACCCGTCACGATCCGTCACCCGAGATCAGCGGCGATGCCGCCGCCCGCGCGCTCCTCGCGCGCGTCGCCGGCGAGCCGCGACCGGCGGGTGGGAGCGCTGAAGGGCAGGTGCGCGAGATCTGCCGTGCGCGGCTGGCGGCGGCGGGCTTCAACGTCGCCGAGCAGGAATTCGAGTATTCAACGTTCCCCGGGCGGTGGGCGACGCCGATCGGCGGGGTGATCGCCTGCCTGACGGTGGTGTCGGCGGCGGCGCTCGGCGTTCACGGGCGCGCCGGCCCGGCGATGACCGTCATCGCGATCGCGGCGGTCGCGCTCGTGATCGCGGGACGGATGATCGCGCGGCGGGTGACGACGCTCCCCTGGGCGCGCGCGTCGAGCGTGAACCTCGTCGCGACCCGCGGCATGCCGCGCGTCTGGCTCGTCGCGCACCTCGACAGCAAGTCGCAGCCGGTCGCGATGCTCGCACGGGTCGCCGGGATCGTGCTCACCGCGGCGACGCTGATTACGCTCGGCGCGCTCGCCCTGACGGCGATGGGCGGAGAGGTCGTCCCGGCGCGCGCATGGCACCTGCTCGCGGTGATCGGCGCGGTGGCCTCCCTCCCCGTCATCGCGAGCGTCGTCACCGCGAGGTCGCCGGGTGCGCTCGACAATGGGTCGGGAATCGTCACGGTCCTCCTCGCCGCTGAAGCGCTCCCGCGCGAGATGTCACTCGGGGTCCTGCTGACGAGCGCTGAGGAGCTGGGAATGGCGGGCGCCCATGCGTTCGCTGAGAGCCGGCGACCGGCGATGGCGATCAACGTCGATGGTGTCGACGACCGCGGGTCGACCATCTGCATGTACCAGGGGCGCGCCGCGCGCGTCCGGGTGGGCGTGGCGCGAGCGGCGCGGGCGATCGGGATGCGAGTGCGCGAGCAGCCGACGATTCCGGGGCTGCTCACCGATGGCGTAGCGCTCGGCGAGGCGGGGTGGAGCGCGGTGACGCTGAGCCGGGGAGGATTGGCGACATTGTGGCGAGTCCATCGCGCGGCGGATACGGCGGACCGCCTGAGCGGGGTCGGGATGCACGAAGTCGCGCGGCTGGTGGCCAGCGCGGCCCGCGAGATCGCCTGAGCGGCGCGAGTGATGCACCTCGCACGGTGGAACTCCTGTCGCTTCGCCGCGTAAGCGACACATCACATCGAACCGGTCGCGCATGACGATCCTCCTCCTCGCCTTCCTGCTCTTCTGCTGTATCATGATCATCCCGCTCGGGCTTCCCGGGACGTGGCTGATCCTCGGCGTCGCGGTCGGGTACGCGGCGCTCACGCACGAGGGGATCGGCTGGATCAACATCGTGATAATCGGGGTGTTCGCGATCATCGGTGAGATCCTCGAGTTCATGCTCGCCGGCCGCTACGCGCGGAAGTACGGCGGGTCGAAGCGCGCCGGCTGGGGGGCGATCATCGGTGGAATGGTGGGCGCGTTCGTCGGGATCCCGGTCCCCCTCGTCGGCCCGATGATCGGGGCGTTCCTCGGTGCCTTCGCCGGCGCCCTGCTGTTCGAGCTCGCCGGGGGAACGCGCGCCGGGCCGGCGACGCGAGTGGCGACCGGGGCGCTCCTCGGCCGGGTAGTCGCCGCGGCGATGAAGGTCGGGATCGGATTCGTGATGGCGGCCTGGGTGATCGGGGCGGCGATCGCCTAGCACGCGCCGATGGAACCTCGCCGCGCGACCCGCGACGGACGCGAGGGCTGTCCACGCCGGTGAGCAACGGCGTGTCCGCCGGGGATGGCAGGCCGCCGCCAGAGTCGCTCCGGCGCCGCGCTCAGGGCGTTGTGGCGTAGGCAGTTAGGCATTTTGGGCGCGCTGGCCGCGCGCTTGCCCTCCCGCCTAACGCGACTCCTCCACCCCCCGGACGCCGGGGCAACACTCGCAGCCGAGCAGCGCCATCACCAGGACCGGCACAATGAAAAACGCATTCGTGGTTGCGGCAGCCATCACCTCGATCTCGATCGTCGCCTGCACCGATTCCAACGCTCCCGATACCCGGAGCTGCGTTCGCGGAACCCTCGCCCAGGGCGCGAGCGTCCGCGGAACGCTCGACTCGCGATCGTGCACGACGAGGGGCGACCTCACCGTGTCGTATGTGGACTACCGCGTCGCGCTCGTCGCGGGCCAGCGGTACCTGTTCACGCTGCGCGGGGAAAACCGCTGGCATCCGACGCTGGAGCTGATCAGCGACGCCGATCCAGCCGCGCCACCGGTGACTGGCTGGTTCACCGACGGTGACGCGTCGGGCGCGGGGGCAACGTCGGAGATCCTGATCGTGCCGGCGCTGAGCGGAAATGCGACGTTGCGCATCCGGGACGTCAGCACCGGGGGCGCCTACGCCCTGCGATCCGGAGTCTGTGGCGGCAGCTCGCAGGAGATCTTCACGTCGGGGAGCATCTCGGCGCAGGGCTCGATCGACGCTGGCGACTGCGTGATCCACGATCGCTGGCTGCAGTCGGACAGCGCGTTCGCCGAGACCTTCGTGCTGTATCTCGGCCGCGAGGAGCTCAAGACCGTCAGCGTAAAGGCTCGCGGAGCGAGCATCGGGGCGTTCAACCCCTCGGTCGTGGTGATCGGTCCCTTCGTCGCCGGGATGGGCGGTGCCTCGACGCGCCAGGTCACTTACTCCAGCTCCGATTCCCTGTCGATGCAGGTGCAGGGCGCGTCGCAGGCCGGGGACTACATCGTCGCGGTGGCGGGGCGGACGCCGACGATGATGGGGGATTACACTCTGACGGTCGGCCCGCCGGCACCGTGAGACACGGAGCGCCGGGGCCGCTGATCGGTTGACTTGGCCCCGGCGCCCCGTACATTTCAACAACGCCCCGCCACCCCGGGGCGTTTGTTTTTTTCCGCCGTTCGATCACCGTGGTTCATCGGCTCCGCACCGCAATCCAGCGGCGCGCGGTCCTGGAGAAAAATGTTCGATAGCGATAACCGCACCGTCGTCGTCGTCGGCGCGCAGTGGGGCGACGAAGGGAAGGGCAAGCTCGTCGACGTGATGGCCGAGCGCGCGGACTGGGTCGTGCGCTACCAGGGCGGGGCCAACGCCGGCCACACCGTCCACATCGGCGACAAGAGCTTCGTCCTCCACCAGATCCCGAGCGGGATCCTCCACCCGGGGGTGCGCTGCGCGATCGGCAATGGCGTCGTGCTCGATCCCGACACCCTGGCGATCGAGATCGACGAGCTGGTCGAGGACGGCGTCGACGTTGAAGGACGCCTATACGTAAGTGAGCGCGCACACCTGGTGATGCCGTATCACAAGCTGCTCGACAGGGCGAGTGCTGCCAGCAAGGCGATCGGCACCACCGGGCGCGGCATCGGCATGGCATACGAAGACAA
>DASSZC010000136.1:0-2220 GCA_035702925.1 Gemmatimonadaceae bacterium
CGGATTCACTCGGTGCTGCTCACCCGACGGGCTTCCCCTCCGCCGGATAGAACCGGTCGCCGGCGCGCGCCATTCGCACGAGGATCGGCGCCGGCTCGTAGCGGCCGGGGAAGCGTCCGTTCAGCTCCTCGAGCCGCTTCACGACCTCGCCGATGCCTAACGTGTCCATGTAGCGGAAGGGGCCGCCGCGGAAGGGCGGGAAGCCGATGCCGAAGACCGCGCCGATGTCGCCGTCGCGCGGGGTGCGGACGATCCCGTCCTCGAGCGCGCGCGCCGCCTCGTTGAGCATCGCCATCACCGTCCGCTCGCGGATCTCGTCGGCGGGATAGTCGCGGCGGGCGACGGCGTTCGGGATCAGGTCGTACACCGTCTCGTCGACGCCGTCCTTCTTTCCCTTCTCGTCGTACTTGTAGAACCCCTTCTTGTTCTTGCGCCCATAACGGCCGGCGGAGAGGACGTGCTGCAGCGATGTCGATGGCCGCATCCGCTCGCCGAAGGCGTCGGCGATGATGTTGCCCGCCTTTCCGGCGACGTCGATCCCCACCTCGTCGACGAGGGTGATCGGGCCGACCGGGAACCCGAACTCGACGAGCGCCTTGTCGATCGCCTCGATCTTCGCGCCTTCATCGAGGAGCTTCCCCGCTTCGTTGATGTACGGCGTCAGGATCCGGTTGGCGAAGAACCCCGGACCATCGTTCACGACGATCACCGTCTTCCCGAGCTTCTTGCCGTAGGCGACGACCGTCGCCGTCACGTCGGGCGCCGTCTGCGGATGCACGATCACCTCGAGCAGCGGCATCTTCGGCACCGGCGAGAAGAAGTGCATGCCGATGACCCGGTCCGGGCGCGCCGACGCCTGCGCGAGTCGCCCGATCGGGATCGTGCTCGTGTTCGACGCGAAGATCGCGCTCTCGCTGGTGTTCTTCTCCGTCTCGCGGAGCACCTGGTGCTTGACCGCGATGTCCTCGAACACCGCCTCGATGACGATGTCGGCGTTGCTGAACCCCGAGTAGTCGGTCGTCCCGTTGACGAGGACGAGCTGGTCGTCGAACTGCGTGCGCGTGATCTGCTTCTTGGTCAGCCGTTCCTTCAGGTTCTCGCGGATGCTGCGGAGGCCGGCGGCGACGCGGGTGGTGTCCGCGTCCTTGAGCCGGACGACGGTGCCCGCCTGCGCGGCGATCGTCGCGATCCCGGCGCCCATGAACCCCGACCCGAGCACCGCGATCTTGTCCACCGGCGAGCCCTTCGCGTTCTGGTCGGCGACGCCGGTGTCCTTCTTCAGGGCAGTGGTCGCGAAGAAGAGGAAGATGAGCTGGCGCGAGACCTCGGTCTGCGACAGCTCGCCGAACAGCCGCGCCTCTTCGGCGTACCCGGCTTCCATCCCCTTCGAGTAGCCGGTCTCGATCGCATCGATCGCGGCGAGCGGCGCGGGATAGTTCCCCTTCGTCTTCGACAGCGTCTGCTGGCGCGCCTGGCGGAAGACGATCGCGCGTCCCGCGCCGGTCCCCTCGAGCGCGCGGGCGGCGAGCCCGTTGCCGCTGTGCCCGTGCGAGCGCGGCCGCGTCCCGTCGCCGATCTCGCGCGCCCGCCGCACCGCGATGTCGCGGAGGATCGCCGGGTGCACCATCTCGTCGACCAGCCCTAACGCGAGCGCCTTCTTCGCGCGGGTGTTCTTCCCCGTGAGGATCATGTCGAGCGCCGCGGTCAGCCCGACCTGCCGTGGCAGCCGCTGCGTCCCGCCGGCGCCGGGGATGAGCCCGAGCTGAACCTCGGGGACGGCGAGCACGGTCTTCGGGTTGTCGCTGGCGATGCGATATGCGCAGGCGAGCGACGCCTCGAGCCCGCCGCCGAGGCAGGCGCCATTGATCGCGGCGACGACCGGGACGCGCAGCTTTTCCAGTCGCGCCAGCAGCTGCTGCCCGCTCCGGCTGAGCGCCTCGGCGTCCTTCGCCGTCTTCAGGGTGAGGAACTGCTCGATGTCGGCGCCGGCGATGAAGTTGTCCGGCTTGCCGCTGATCAGCACCGCGCCGCGCACCGACGGCTCGCTCTCGAGGAACTCGAACACCCGCCCGAATTCGGCGATCACCCCGGCGTCGAGGGTGTTCACCGGCTTGTCCGGCACGTCGATGGTCACCACCGCGACACCGTCCTCGAGGTCGAGGCGGAGGTTGGTGAAGGCGGCCTTCACGCTGCCCGCTGCGGTCATGGTCGGTTGGGCTC
>DASSZC010000103.1:0-7268 GCA_035702925.1 Gemmatimonadaceae bacterium
CCTGCAACGAGTCCACAGCATCGTCGAGAGACATCGTCTCGAGCTCGATCACCGACTGCAGCCCGGCTGCGGGCAGCAGCTCCATCGTCGCCCCGCCGAGCGTGTAGCGCTCACCGACGCGAACGGTGCGCGGACTCCCGCCGTCGGCACTGTCGACGGAGAAGATGCCGGGCGAGGAACGCCGCAGGACGTAGCGCGCGGGACTCGCATCGTGCGCTACGAGGATGTTCGTGAGCAGCGCGCTTCGCAGCACGCCGCCGGGCTCGCGAAGCGTGAGCTGCAACCCGAGGGAGTCGACAACGGCTGCGGCGAGCGTTCGGCTGCGCAAGACCTCGACTTCGGTATTCACCTCGTTGCCGCTCGTCGCACGAAGCAGGTCCTGGATGGGAGAAGCGCGCAGCCTCGTGTCAACGCCGATCGTCGCCGTCGCGGAGTACACGGGACGCAGCCGCGACGTGACGATCGCGGCGACGGCGGCGGCGACGACGCCGCTGGCGACGATGAGTGCGACGTGACGTCGCACCACCCGCCATATGCTGCGGGAGGGCGAGCCGCTGGAGCGCGGGGCATCGCCCGGGAGGGCGGCGCGCGTCGAGGGGTGCGGCGTCGCCTCTACGGTGCGCAGAGTGGCATCGTACACGGGTGCCTCAGTAGCGGCGGATGATGGCGATGGCGACCGTCGCGACGGCGGCGAGGGACGTGGCGATGACGCCCGGCGAGCGTGCGAAAAAGCCTCGTTCCGGGACATAGATCTCGTCCCCGGATCGGATCGGTGAACCGCCGATGAGCGTGGGTCCGGCGAGATCGTCCGTCACGCGTACGCCGTGGCGGATGAGCTGTACCCGCGATGCGTTACCGGTGGGCCCGACGCCGCCGGCGAGAGCGAGGACGTCGGACACGGTCATCGTCGGGTCCGCGGGGTAGAGCCCCGGGTTCTTCACCGCGCCGAGTACCTGCACACGCCGCAGGACGGTGACGCTGATCGAGGTGTGGTTCACGTAGCGCTCGTATGTCTCCGTGAGCTGTGCGCGGAGCTCTTCCGGTAACGTGTCGCCCACGTGCCTCGGACCGATCTTCGGGAGGACGACGAAGCCGCGCTCGTCCACCGGGAAGTCGCCGGAGAGCTCGGGCTCACGCCAGATGCTGAGCCGGATGACGTCGCCCGGACGCAGCGCGTCAGCGGCGGTCGCGGCGGGGGCCGGAAGGACGCCCAACTGAGTCACCTGCTGCGCCTGAATGGTGCAGACCGGGAGCGCAGCGAGCGCGAGAAGCAACGCGAAGCCGCGGCATGCGCATGCGTAGCTCACGCTGCCCCCACGCCGCGCAACACCGCGGGGATCGTCCGCAGCAGGATGGCGATGTCCATTCCCAGCGACCAGCGGTCGATGTAGTGAAGGTCGAGCGCCATCCACTGCTCGAACGTCAGGTTGCTCCGGCCGCTGATCTGCCAGAGGCCCGTGATTCCCGGCAGCACGCTGAAGCGGCGCATCAGCCAGGCTTCGCTGAACCGGCGGACATCGCGCATCGGGAGGGGGCGCGGACCGACGAGTGACATGTCGCCGCGAAGCACGTTCCAGAGCTGCGGCAGCTCGTCGAGCGACGTCTTGCGCAGGAAGCTGCCGATCGGCGTGATCCGCGGATCGTTGTGGATCTTGAAGACCGGTCCCCCCGCCTCGTTGCGCGACTCGAGCGACGCCTGCAGCGCCTCGGCATCGGTGACCATCGTGCGGAACTTGAGCATCCGGAACCGGCGCTTGCGCCAGCCGTAGCGCTCCTGCGCGAAGAAGACGGGCCCGCGGCTCGTTGCCTTGATCGCGACCGCGATCAGCAACCAGAGGGGGGCAGTAAGCATGATGCCGAAGGCGGCACCAGCGATGTCGATCGCGCGCTTGACCACAAGCCGGTCATCCGCAGTCGTGGCGTGCATCGCGACCGCGGGATAGCTCCCCGCGACTTCCACTCGCGGCGAGGCGATCTTCGCGTGAAACAGCTCGGAACTGTAGCGGCACTGGACACCTGCGGCCTCGCAATCCCCGATCACCCGCTGGATCGCCGCGTACTGCGACTTGATCGGGAGGGCGATGACCACTTCATCGACGACCATGTGCATGAGGAGCTGCTCGAGCTGGTCGAGCGTGCCGACGATCCGGTTGCTGATCTCGCCGAAGACGATCTCGGGGTTCGAGTCCACGAAGCCGACGACCTCGCGGGCGCCAGGCACACGCCCCTCCGTTATGTCGCGGAACAGCCGATGAGCGAGGGGACCGCTGCCGACCACCAGCACACGCTTGGCCGGGGCGTGGTTCGCGCGCTCGGCGAGCTTGCGAACCGCCACGCGTCCACCGAGCGTCCCGATCACCATCGGCAGCCACGCCACGAGGGAGAACACGCCGCGGTACGCGCCGCTCTCGCTCAGCGGCGCGAAAACGAGGCTGATCAACGCGGCGACACTGCATGCCGCGACGACGCGAGGGAGCTCATCGCGCAACCCCGGCGTCCAATTCTTGTCGTACAGCCCGAACAACCTGAACGTCTGCTGGCAGAGGAACGCGAAGACCGCGAGCTCGAGCAGCTTCGGGAAGGTCAGGTGAAGGCGCAGAAGGTCGTTCCAGCTCTCGAGGCGCGTATCCGCGTTCGCCACCAGGAACACGGTGCCGAGGAGAACGACTGCGATGGCCACGTCGGTCGAGCGGCACAGCTCGACGAAGAGCAGCCGATCATAGGGCACTGTACCGGAGCTGGCCGCGCGCTGGCTGACCAGTCGCATCGGGACTGGCCGAATCGGTACTTCTACATCGATGAGTTTGGTCGCGGACGATGGTGCCGAGTATTCTCCCAGCCTCGGGACGAGCACGTCCCCCGCCGTCCCGGCGGCCGCTTGACCAGCCTTCGCGAAACCGTCCATTGTCGCCTCGATCACCGTAGGCCCGACACGTCGACGCAGGGCCGAGTGCAACGAGCGTGCGCTGGTCGGTGTGAGGCAAAGCGGAGGCGCAAACCCCTAAACGTCAGGCACTTGAGCGCTTTCAGCGCACCGCCGAAGCGCTGCAGCGACGCGCCTGGTGTCGTGCCGCCGCGACAGCGGTGCGGCTCCCGAGACACAGTTGATCGGGCGTGCCGCCTTCACCGAGGTCTCGTCACTGCCGCGCCAGATCCGCCGCGCGTGGTGCCGATCGCTGATCAGGGGTCCAGGCTGCGCCAAAACGAAAACAGCCCCGGAGAGTTTCTCCGGGGCTGTCGTCGTTCAGCGAGCCACGCTACTCAGGAGCAGGTCCTCTTCGTGCAGCTGATCGGCTTCGACGCGGTGCTCGACCCGCCGTTCCCCGTCGCCGTCAGCGTCACCGTGTAGCTCCGGTTCGGTGCGAAGCTGTGCGAGGTGGTCACGCCGCTGCCGCTCGTGCCATCCCCGAAGTTCCACGAGTACGAGGTGGCGTTGGTCGTCGCGCTCGCGTCGAAGCTGCAGCTCCGGCCCGAGCAGCTGTAGGTGAAGCTCGCCACCGGCGCGGGGGTCGGAGGCGGCGCGGTGACCGTCACCGTCTGCGTGCTCGTGCTCGTGCCATTCGCGTCGGCTACGGTGAGCGTGACCGTGTAGCTCCCGCCGGTCGCGTAGCTGTGGGAGGTGGTCTTTCCAGATCCGGTGCTCGCGTCGCCGAAGTTCCAGCTGTAGGTCGCCGTCGACAGCGCGGTGCTGCTGCTCGCGTCGAAGTTGCACGTCAGCCCCGAGCAGCTCGACGTGAAGCTTGCCACCGGCGGCGTGGTGGAGGGTGGAGCGGCACTGATGAACCCCGTGTAGAGCAGGCGGTTCGGCGAGCCGGTGCCGCCGCTCTTCACGACGTTCGCCGTCGCGTTCGAGGTCAGCGCGCTCGCGACCTGCGCCGGTGTCGCGGCCGGATTCGCCTGGAGGTACAGCGCGGCCGCGCCGACGACGTGCGGCGTCGCCATCGAGGTGCCGGAGATCGTGTTGGTCGCCGTCGTGCCGGTGTACCACGACGACGTGATGTTCACCCCGGGTGCGAAGATGTCGACGCAGGTGCCGTAGTTCGCCCAGCTCGCCTTCGTGTCGGTGTTGTCGGTCGCGCTCACGGTGATCGCGCTCGCGACGTCGGCCGGCGACGTGGTGCAGGCGTCCTGCGCGATGCCTAAGACGTTGCCGTTCCCGGCGGCGATGCCGTAGGTGACGCCGGAGGCGATCGAGTTCGCGACGGCCTGGTCGAGGGTGCTCGAGAGCCCGCCGCCTAACGACATGTTCGCGACCGCGGGGGAGCGATGGTTCGCGGTCACCCAGTCGACGCCGGCGATGACGCCGGAGTTCGTCCCGTTCCCGCTGCAGTCGAGCACGCGTACCGCGACGAGGCTGACGTTCTTCGCGACGCCATACGTCGCGCCGCCGACGGTGCCGGAGACGTGCGTCCCGTGCCCGTGGCAGTCGGTGGCGTTGCCCCCCGCCGTGACCTCGTCGACGCCAGTGACCGCGCGGCCGCCGAACTCGGAGTGCGAGAAGAGAATCCCGGTGTCGATGATGTACGCCGTCACGCCGGTACCGTCGGCGTTGTAGGTATAGCTTCCATCGAGCGGCAGCGGATGCTGGTCGATGCGGTCGATCCCCCACGTCGCCCCGGCCTGCGTGGTGACGATCGACATCACCTGATCCTGCTCGACGGTCGCCACGCTCGGGTCGCTCGCCAGTGCCGCGGCCGCGGCGTCGGGGAGCTCGATCGCCATCCCGCGCAGCGCCGAGTGGTAGGTGTACCTGATCTTGCCGCCGAGCTTCGCCGCGATGCGCGACGACTCGCGGTTCACGTCCGCTCCCTGCCGGAAGACGACGATGTACCGTCCGGCGATCGGGGAGCCCGCGCTCCGTGCGACGCTCGCGTCAGGCGCGGCGGCGGCGGGAGCGACTGGTGAGGGGGCATCGCTGCACGCAGCGATCGCCAGGGACGCGAGGCCGAGCAGTCCGAACTTTCTCATCGATTGTTCTCCGGACGTGCGAGAGGACCGGTGGTGACCGGTGTGGACGCGCGCCCGCATCGTCGCGGGCAGACGGTGGCCGACTCGGGGAACGTCTGTTCCCCGAGCGGCCCGCGATTATGGAGAGACCGGGCCCGGTGCGCAAGACCGGGGGGCGTGGACCCCATCGGTACCAGGCCGTGGACGTACCGCTCCTGGGGGTTCGCGCCGCGTCACAACCACCCGGTGATCAGAGTCGCGCGATGCGTGTCAGGCGGTGACTGGTCCCGCTGGCGCGGTTCGGCTGGAACGCACGCGCCCCCAAAAAGGCGTTGCGGGATCGCCCGGAACGCGTCCTCTCCAAGGTGCGCGGCGCGCAACGCAGCGGCGCACCACACGCGGCCCGACGCCGGACTCGCGGCGAGACACATCCTTCCATTCTTCGAGGCATCCCCGCGTGAAACGCGAACTCCTGAACGCGAGACGCACCGCGTTTGCACTCATCGCCGTCACCGTCCTCGCGCAGGCGGCGCGCGCGCAGTCCCGTCCGCCCGTGCCCGCCGCTGCACCCGCCGAGTCGGGCCACGCGCCTCGTGGATGGCGCGCCTCCGCCGACATACGACTCGCGGAGACCGCCGATGACAACGTCTTCCTCCTGCCCGACGCGCGAAAGGCGATGCTCGACTCGCTTTCCGCGGCGGGGGTGGTCTCGAGCCGCTACCGGAACATGGCCAGCTCGAATGACTACATCACCAACCTGCGCGCCGGCGGCGAGATGAGGGGACCCGGTCTCCGTGGCCGCGAGCTCACGCTGAATGGCGATGCGCGCTACGAGTTCTATCAGCTCAATGCCGAGCGCCGCAACGTGGAGGTCCGCGGGGCGTTGACGCAGTCGGTCCGTCGCGGCGGCCAGCTGCAGCTGCGCGCCGAGCTGACGCCGCGCTACTTCTATCGCGACTTCATGGCCGACGCCGTCGATCAAAACAGCGACGGCAGGATCCAGTCCAGCGAAAGGATCTATGCGGCGGGGGTCTATCGCGAGAGCGAGATCGCTGCCGCGTATCGCCAGCGACTCGTCACCCCCGCCGACGATCGCGGGATCGCGGTCCGGATGAGCGCGGAGCTTGGCTACTACTCGCGCAGCTACCAGGCGCCCTTCGCCACCCGCGGCTACCATGGACCCGAGGCGACTCTCGGGCTCGGGTTCGAGGCCGGGCGTACCCAGCTCGACGCGTCGTACATGCGCGGCGGCTACGCGGCTCGCCCGGGGGTCGCGGTGCTCCTCCTCAACGAACAGGACTTCAACGCCGACTTCAACGGGAACGGGACGAGGACGGATTCGCGCGTGCGCTCCGTCCAGACGATCGACGCCTCGCGCACGGAGCAGGAGCTGTCGCTGCAGCTCCGGCGCAGCCTGACGGCGAAGCTCGAGGCACGGGGCGGCGTTTCGCACCGGTGGCGGAGCTACGGATCATCGCAGCCGTACGATGTCTACTACAACACGCGCCGCGATCACCGCGACGACGCGGGGATCGCGTTAGGCATCCGCCTCCACGACCGGCTGCGGATGGACGTCGGGGGGAACGCGCAGCTCCAGAAGCTCGCGCGGAGCATCCGGCCGAGCGCGACGGGGGAGGTGACCGACTACACCCGCCGCCGGCTCTTCGTCAGCTGGAGCTATCACCGATGACCATTCGCCCCGCGGACAAGGCCACCGCCTCCCCGCTTCCCGAGGATCTCCGGCGCACGATGCGCATCCCGTATGCGCTGCGCCGGGTTCCTGAATCGAGCATCCGTACGCTCCTTCCCCCACCCGACGCGCCGCGGGCAGGAGATCTCGCGCTGGCTCGCGTGGAGAAGATCGGCAAGAACACGAGCCTCGAGTTGATCAATGGCCGCCGCGCGACGCTGCACGAGGGCGACGTCATCGCCGTCGTGTTCGGCAACCGGTATGCGACACTGCAGTTCGAGGGCTATGCGCGCGTGACGGGAAACCACTGCGACCTGCTTTCCATGGGCGGCCTCTGCGGGCTCGTTGCGAGCAAGCATGACGGCGTCGCGGAGCCGAGCAAGCTGCGGCTGCTCGGCGCGCTCGGCGACGGGGCGGGGAACCAGCTCCGGCTGCGCGACTTCGCCGTCGCGAGCGGGCCGCGCGACGGGAGCGCTCCGCTCCCCCGCGTCGTCGTCGTCGTCGGCACGTCGATGGACGCGGGGAAAACCCACACCGCGCGAAGCCTGATCCTCGGGATGCGCCGGTCGGGAATCGCGGTCGGCGCGCTGAAGCTCACCGGCTCCGCCGCGGGACGCGATACGTACACGAT
>DASSZC010000457.1:0-3103 GCA_035702925.1 Gemmatimonadaceae bacterium
AGCTCGCCGCCGACGCCCCGGAGATCACGCGCCGCACCGGTCTCGTCACCGATCCGTACTTCTCGGCGACGAAGCTCGAGTGGCTCATCCGCGAGCACGCGTTAGGCAGCCGGGCCAGGGGAGGGCAGCTGCTCGCCGGGACCGTGGATGCATGGCTCGTCTGGAAGCTCACCGGCGGGGCGGTACACGCCACCGACCAGACCAACGCGTCGCGGACGATGCTCTTCGACATCGACCGCTGCGCGTGGAGCGACGAGCTCTGTGCGCTCTTCTCCATCCCGCGCGCGATGCTCCCCGAGGTGCGGCCATCGTCGGGAGAGTTCGGTGTCGCCGCGCGGGAGGCGTTCGGTGCGGCGATCCCGATTCGCGGCGTCGCCGGCGACCAGCAGTCGGCGCTGTTCGGCCAGGGGTGCTGGCGCGCGGGCGAGGGAAAGAACACGTACGGCACGGGCGCCTTTCTCCTGCTGCACGCCGGCGCGAAGCGGCCACCGGGCGCGGCCGGGCTGCTCACCACCATCGCCTGCGACGATCGCGGCCGCGCCGCCTATGCGCTCGAGGGCTCGATCTTCGTCGCCGGCGCCGCGGTGCAGTGGCTGCGCGACGGGCTCGGGGTGATCGAGACCGCCGCCGAGACCGAGGCACTCGCGCGCAGCGTCGCGTCCACTGACGGGGTCTGCTTCGTTCCCGCGCTGGCCGGGCTCGGAGCCCCGGACTGGGAGCCTAACGCTCGCGGCACGATCGTCGGCGTGACGCGCGGCACGACGCGGGCGCATCTCGCCCGCGCCGCGCTCGAGGCGATGGCGTACGCGACCGACGACATCCTGGCGCTGATGTGCAGCGCGGCCGGTGCGCGGTTCGCGCGACTCCGCGTGGACGGCGGGGCGACGGCGAACGATTGGCTGATGCAGTTCCAGGCCGACGTCCTCGGAGTCCCGGTCGAGCGTCCCGACATCGTCGAGACGACCGCGTTAGGCGCGGCCGGGCTGGCCGGGATCGCGGCCGGGGTGTGGGGGTCGGCCGAGGAGTTCATCGGGACGCGGAGCTTCCGCCGATTCGAACCGGGCGAGGGCACCGAAGCCGCGCGATCGGGTAAGCAGGAATGGCGACGCGCTGTTCGCGCCGCGCTGGCCTGGGCGCGCGACGGCGGGTAGCGCGGCCAGTCGGGTAATCACGAAGAGGCTAGTGTCGAATTGAAGCAGACGGACGATCTCGAGCAGCACCTCGCCCGGTTGGAAGGCTGCCGGCGGTGCGGGCACGCGGACCCGATCAGGCCGATCCTCTCGCGCGCTCGGCGGCCGCGGGCGATGCTCGTTGGACAGGCGCCGGGGAAGGTCGAGATCTCGAGCCAGAAGCCCTTCGCGGGGAGGGCGGGGAAGACACTCTTCCGCTGGCTGTCGGAGGCCGGTCTGAGCGAAGCGGAGGCGCGCGAGCGGATCTATATCGCGGCGATGACGCGCTGCTTTCCCGGTCCGCATCCGAGCGGTCGCGGCGATCGCGTTCCCACTCGACGTGAGCTCGAGGAGTGTGGTTCATGGCTCGATGATGAACTGATGCTGATCAAACCAAGGCTGATAATTCCCGTGGGAAAGCTGGCGATCGGCCGATTCCTCGGAGAGGCACCGCTCGCCGAGGTGGTCGGACGCGAGCAGGAGGTCGCGCACCGTGGCGGTTCGAGCGTGGTGGTCCCGTTGCCGCATCCGTCGGGGGCGAGCAGCTGGATCCACGCGCCGGGGCACCGCGATCTGGTGAGCCGAGCGCTGCGCCTGATTGGCGAGCGGATGCGAGCGCTCGCTGCGGCGGCGGTGGTGGTGTTCGTGCTGGCGCTCGGTCCGCGCTCCGCCGCGGCTCAGATGCCGGCCGACAACTGGATCGGCGCGGACAAGGTGAAGCACTTCTTCATGAGCGCCCTGGTGCAGAGTCTGGCGTACTCTGTAACCCAGGTCACGACGCAGGGGTCTCGATCGTCCCTACTGTTGAGTGCATCCGTCGCCAGTGCCGCCGTGGGCATTGGGAAGGAGATGTACGATCGCCGGTCGTATGGGCACTTCAGCGTGCGCGACCTGGCGTGGGACGCCGCGGGGGCGGGGACAGCCAGCTTGATGTTGTCCCGCACCCGGGATTGATTGGGCCGATGGCGAGTGTGCCGCGACCGTTTCCCGGTGACGCGTCGCACTCTATATTGGTTCCGTTGATCCGTCGCCGGCGTCGTCTCTAACCTGACTGTCGTCCGAACATGACCTCTCCACTAGAGACGTCCGCTACCACCGCCCCGAAGCGCACGAGCGGGGGAAGCAATCGACGGAACAACCTCGTGCTGCGCGCGCTCATCGACGAGATGCTCGAACGAGTGCGCGAGCTGAATCGAAGCGGTGGCGTCTGGACCGGTGATGAGCGCGCACGCGCTGAAGCCGAGCTGGACGCGATCATGGCGCGAGTCCGTCGCGTCGCGGCGCAGCGTCACGCGAACTGAGCCGCGCGGCCCGGACTCGCCGCTGACAGTCACGTAGTCAGGCAGTCCGACCCGCGCACTGGCGCGGGAATCGAGGGATCGTGAAGGCACGCACGAAGTTTCTGATCGGCGGAGCGCTGGTCCTCTGCACCGCCGGCTACCTGATGGCCAGCTCGATCCGCCAGACGGGCGTCTATTACGTGACGCCCTCCGAGCTCGCCACGCACGTCGCTGCCGACGGCAGCTTCCATGACACCGGGGTGAAGCTGGGGGCGCGAGTCGTCCCCGGCACCATCGTCCGCAATCCGGGTGGCAAGCAGTTCGAGTTCCGCGTCACCGACGGGACGACGACCTACCCGGTGATCTATCGCGGCATCGCCCCCGATACCTTCACCGACGGCGTTGACGTCGTGGTCGAAGGACGCCTCGGACGCGACGGCACCTTCCACGCGACGACCCTCCTCGCGAAGTGCGCATCGCGCTACGAGAACGCGCCTCCCGGGATGGAGCAGCCGGGCGGGCATCCCGCTTCCGTTCCCAAGACACAGCAGTCGTGATCCTCATAGGTGAGCTGTCGCTCTGGGTAGCCGTCGTCATGGCTGCCTGGACGACCACCGTTTCCTTCGCCGGCGGCCGGTTGCGCCGCGCCGACCT
>DASSZC010000284.1:0-4169 GCA_035702925.1 Gemmatimonadaceae bacterium
TCTCGAGCGCGGCGCGGACCTTGGTCGGATTGTGCGCGTAGTCGTCGACGATCGCGATCCCACCGGTCTCGCCCAGCCGCTGGAAGCGGCGCTCGACCCCGGCGAAGCGCGACAGCCCGTTGGCCATCGCCTCGACCGTCGCCCCGAGGGCGAGCCCGGTGGCGATCGCCGCCAGCGAGTTGAGGACATTCTGGCGCCCCGGAACGGGCAGGCGGACATCGCCTAACGTTTCACCGTCGAACTCGACCGCGTAGCGGGAGCTGTCCGGCGCGAGGTCGAGCCGCGCCGCGCGCACCCGCGCGTCGGGGGAGGCGATCCCGTAACGGAAGATCTCCGCGCCTAACGGCAGGTCCAGGGTGTTGGCGCCGTTGTCGTCGGCGCAGAGCACGATCTTCCGCGCCCCGCGCACGAACAGGGCGAAGGTCTGGCGGATGTCCTCGAGGTCGCGATAGATGTCGAGGTGGTCCGCTTCGACGTTGGTGACGACGGCGATCGTCGGCGCGAGGGCGAGGAACGAGCGGTCGTACTCGTCCGCCTCGACGACGAAGACGTCCTCCCCTCCCTCGCTCAGGTTCCCGCCCCAGCTGCCGACGCGCCCGCCGACCACCCCGGTGGCGTCGAGCCCCGCCGCGCGGAGCGCCTCGGTGGTCAGCACCGTCGTCGTCGTCTTGCCGTGCGTACCGGCGACCGCGACCAGCGTCGTTCCCGCCACCGCCTCGCCGAGCGCCTCGGCGCGCCGGATCACCGGGATCCCGAGCGCGCGCGCCCGCTCGAGCTCGGGATGATTCTTCGGCACCGCCGAGGTGACGACCACCGCGCGCGCACCCTCGACGTGCCGCGGATCGTGCCCTTCCTGAAGCGAGAGGCCGAGGCGCTTGAGATCAGCCGCCCCGGCGAGGCTGTTGTCGCACCCGGTGACGGTCGCGCCGCGACGGACGAGGAGCTCGGCGAGCGCGCTCATCCCGGCGCCGGCGACGCCGACGAAGTGGACGGGACGGGGGTCGTTCGGATCGACTAGAGGCATCGGAGATCAATATACAGTGGCGGGTGTCCAGTGCGATGCGCGGGGTTTCGAAAGTGCGATGCACAGCATCTCGAAACAGCGATGCACGGGAAGCGCGAGTATGAGATGCACGATGCACGTGTGGGGGACGATGCACGGTGCACGAATGGCGGCCGGCGAAGGCGGCAACCAAACGGCGTTCGCACTCCCGCCGCGCTGGATTGCTGGGGCGGGAGATGGACCGATGAGCGGCATGGCCGAAGGGTGTGTGAGCTTCCGCGCATGACATACGACGAATGGGAAGCGACGATACCGGCGGCCGTGAAGCAGGACGTGATCTGGAAAGTGCAGGCATATCGCCTGGCGCTTTATCTGGGGTCGTGCGCGGGGGAAGACTCGCGGGCCATGGGCGGGTCTTCGCATTTGGACCAGACAGTCCCGCAGCTCGTCCGCGCGGCGGGCTCCGTCGCGGCGAATATCGCTGAAGGCTATCCGCGGCAATCCGGGCGCGACCGGATCCGCTATTACGAGTACGCCCTCGGTTCAGCGGCCGAAGTGAAGGTCTGGTACCTCAACGCGCGCCACGACCTCCCCGCAGGCGCCCTCGAAGACCGCTTCGCCCTTCTCCGCAGCATCACCCGCCTGCTGCTGACGATGATCCGATCGGCCCGCAGTCCAAGAGCCGCCGCTGCGCGTACTACCGACGCCGAGCGTTAGGCACACCGTCCCCCCCTGCATCACGCACCATACCCGCTTTCAGCAGTCGCCTCTCGTGCGTCGTGCACCGCCATCCACACGTGCATCGTGCACCTCGTACTCGCGCTTCCCGTGCATCGCTGTTTCGAAATGCTGAGCATCGAAACTTCGAAAATCCCGTGCGTCACGCCCCGCCTGCGATCCGGAGTGCGTCCCGCGCGATATCCTTCGCCGCGTCGGGTCGCGCGCGCGACCTGGCGCCGGCGGCGAGGGAGGCGAGGCGTGCCGGGTCGTCAAGCACGTTCCGCACGATCGCGTCGAGCATCAGCGCCGTCAGGCCTGACTGCGGGAGGTGGATCGCGGCGCCGGCGGCGTGCAGGCTCTTCGCGTTCTCCGTCTGGTGATCGGCGGCCGCGGTCGGCAGGGGGACGAGGAACATCGGGATCCCCCACGCACAGAGCTCGGCGGTCGTCATCGCGCCGGCACGGGCGATGGCGACGTCGGCGGCGGCGTAGGCGTCGGTGATCGGCGAGAGGTAGGGGCGGATGCGCACGTGATCGCTTTGCAGCGGCGCCAGCTCCGCGTACTGGGCGCGTCCGGTTCCCCAGATCATGTACGTGTCGCGCGGGATTCCGGCGCGCACCCAGTCGGCGATCACCGCGTTGAGCCCGCGCGCGCCCTGGCTCCCGCCGAAGACGAGGATCACGCGCCCGCCCTCGCGCGGGAATCCCCACGCCTCGCGCGCCGCTGCCCGGTCGGGTCGCACGGCGGGGGGCGGGTCGATCGGACAGCCGGCGTCCTGCAGCGCCCCGGCCGGCGCCTTGAGGGCGCGGGCCGCCTCGGGAAAGCCGAGGTAGATCGCCCGGGCGAAGCGCGCGAACAGCCTGACGGTGAGGCCGGGATGGCTGTTCGCTTCCTGCAGCGCGATCGGGATGCGGTGTCGCACGCCGAAGGCGAGTGCCAGCGCCGCGCCGTAGCCGCCGGTGCCGACGATCAGCGCCGGGCGCTGCTCGCGGGCGAGGGCGCCCAGCCGCCGCCAGGCACTGAACATCCCGCGCAGCGTGCGCCAGTTCTGCCAGGGCTTCGAGCGATACAGCGGATGAAGGTCGAGCAGCTCGTACGGGAACCCCTGCTCCGGCAGCAGCTCGCGCTCGATCCCGCGCCGCGCGCCGACGAAGAAGGGGCGAACGGACGGATCCTCGGCGATCATCGCCCGCGCGATCGCGAGCCCCGGGTAGAGATGTCCTCCCGTTCCCCCGCCGGCGAACCAGACTCTCACGCGCGCCTCATCCGATGGCGCCGAGCGGATCCGAGGCTGCCGCTGCGGTCACGCGCTCGCGGGCGCTGCCGATGTTGACGAGGACACCGGTGCTCAGCAGCGAGAGCAGCAGGTTCGAGCGGCCGTACGAGACGAAGGGAAGCGTCAGCCCCGTCGTCGGCAGCAGGCCGATGACGACGCCGACGTGGATGAACGCCGTCGAGACCACCGTGAAGGTCAGCCCGACCGCCACCAGCCGGAGGAAGGGTGACCGCGCGCGGCGGGCGATCCGCATGCCTAACGCTCCGTAGACGGCGAAGGCGGCGACGAGGGCGGCGATGCCGATGAACCCCCACTCCTCGCCGACGTTGCTGCCGATGAAGTCACTGAACGGGAATGGAAGGAAGCCATACTGCTGGTGCCCCTGGCCGAAGCCGCGCCCGAGCAGCCGTCCCGATCCAACGGCGATCAACGACTGCTTGAGCTGGTAGCTCACCTCGCTCGTTCCCTTCCCCGGGTCGAAGAAGGAGGTCATCCGCAGCAGCACGTACTGCAGCCGCTCCATCTGGTGCCAGAGCAGCGGGGTGCCGATGATGCCTAACGCGACGAAGTGGCCGATGCGCGCCCCGCCGGCGAACATCACGACCCCCATGAGCAGCATGAAGTAGACGGCGGCCGACAGGTCGGGCTCGAGGGCGGCGAAGAGCGCGAGCATCCCGACGACGACGAGCGCCGGAAGCACCCCCTTCGTCAGGCGGCGCATCGCCTCCCCCTTCTTCACCACCAGCATCGCGGTCCAGATCACCACCGCGAGCTTCGCCAGCTCCGAGGGCTGGAGCGAGCTGCCGCGGAGGAATCGGCGCGAGCCGTGGATGCGGGGGGCGATCGCCTCGGTGAACGGGAGCACCGTCAGCAGCATCAGCAGCAGCGCCGCGCCCATGAGCGGCCAGGCCCACTCGCGCCAGCGCTCGGCGTCGGTCTTCGCCGCGACGGCGAAGACCGCGATGCCGACGATCGCGCCGATCGCCTGGCGGACGAGGTAGTACGACCCGTCGCGCCCCTCCTGCACGGCGACGATCGCGCTCGCGCTGTACAGCGCGGCGAGGCCGAAGACGAGGAGCATCGAAGTGACGGCGATCAGCGCCCGCGCCTCGGCGGTCATCCGCCAGCGGACGCGCGCCCCGGGAGCGGCGCCCCGCGGCGGAGTCTTCC
>DASSZC010000227.1:0-3350 GCA_035702925.1 Gemmatimonadaceae bacterium
CGAAGACGTGGCCGAGGTGCGAGTTCGACGTCTTCGAGCGGACCTCGGTCCGTTCCATCCCGAGCGTGCGATCCGACCCCGTCCTGATGTTCCCCGGCTCGAGCGGCCTCGTGAAGCTCGGCCACCCGGTCCCCGAGTCGAACTTGTCGAGTGAGCTGAACAGCACCTCACCCGAGACGACGTCGACGTAGATCCCCGCCTCGTGGTTGTTCCAGTACGCGTTCCGGAACGGCCGCTCGGTCGCGTCGCGCTGCGTCACCGCGTACTGCTCCGCCGTCAGCTTCTGCCTGAGCACCGCATCGCTCGGCTTCACGAACGCGGGCCGGGTCGCCGCCGTCGCGGACTGCTGCTTTCCGTGGCTCATCGATCCCTGCGCGCTGAGGTCCGTCGTCGTCCCGCCGACCGCCGCCATCACGAGCGCAGCCCCGGCGACGACCCCCCCAATTCCGTGTATGTTGGCCATGGTTGTTGAAGCCCGGAGCGCACGAAAAGTTCCCCCCCGGCTATGGCCCCGAACCGCTCCAGCGGGGTACAAGAGGCGGACCCGCTGGCCCGACTCTCGCCATGCCTCGCTCTGCTCCCTTCGTCGTAGCTCGTTTCCGCGGGCTGCCCTACTCGAGCCCGCATTACCGGATGATTACACAGTTGATGACGACCCGTACCACGCGCCGCCTGTCAGGCGCGTTCTTTCTCTTCCTGACCGCGCTCGCCGCCTGCAACACGCACGAGCCGAAGGTCGCCCGCCACCGTGGCCTCGTCCTGCCCCCGGCCGACAAGAGCTGGCGCCCGGAATCTGTTACAGACGTCCGCGGCGTTCCCGCTGATTCGATCCGTGCCGCGATCGCGAAGCGGCTCGCGGCCAAGGCGCCGTCGCCCCTCGCGAACAGCGCCTGGAAGCGCACGGCGGAGCTGTACGGCAAGTACGGTAACAGCCCGCTCTGGCTCGACGCCGACGGAGTGCGCGGCTCGCGCACCGCGGCACTCCTCCAGGCGATCGCCGCCGCCGACAGCGACGCCCTCGAGCTCAGCTCCTATCCGCTCAACGCGTTAGGCAGGGCGCTCGCCGATGCGCGGGCGAAGCGCGCTCCCAGCGCCGCTGCCCTCGCCGACGCCGACGTCATCCTCACCGCCGCCTACGCCGCGCTCGGTGGCGACTACCTCGCCGGCCACGTCGACCCGCGCAGGATGTCGCAGGACTGGCACATCGATCCACGCGAGGAAGACGTCGACAGCGCCCTCGTCGACGTCATCCGCTCGGCCGACCTCGTCCAGGCGATCGCCCAGCTGCGTCCGCAGGAGCAGGACTACGACGCGCTTCGCCACGAGCTGCAGCGCTTCCGCGGGATCGTGAAGGCGGGAGGCTGGAAGCCAGTACCGAAGGGCAAGTCGGTCAAGCCGGGCGAGGTCGACTCTCCCGCGCGCCTCAATGCGCTCTACGACCGCCTCCGCGTCGAAGGGCTGCTTGATTCCGGCGCCCCCCGCCCCGTCGGCCCGACCCCGCCCGACTCGCTGATGCCCGACGGCGTCCTCTACGACGACGGCCTCGCCGGCGCGGTCGCCCACTTCCAGGCGACGCACGGCATCGTCGTCGACAGTGTCCTCGGTCCCGGCACCATCGAGGCGCTGAACATCCCGGCCGAGTACCGGCTCGGGCAGATCGCCGCGAACCTCGAGCGCTATCGCTGGCTTCCGCGCACGTTAGGCAGCCGCTACATCCTCGTCAACGTCCCCGCCTTCCGCTTCGAGGGCTACCAGGACAACGAGCTCGCCCTCGAGATGAAGGTCATCGTCGGCGCCGAGTACAAGGACAAGAACACCCCGACCTTCTCCGACTTGATGGAGTACGTCGTGTTCCGCCCCTACTGGAACGTGACGCCCGACATCCAGGAGAAGGAGCTCGAGCCGAAGATCGCGGCCGATCCGGGCTTCATGGAGGCGAACGACTACGAGTACTGGAAGGACGGCTCGCGCACCGCGATCCGGCAGACGCCCGGCCCGAAGAACTCACTCGGCCTCGTCAAGTTCCTCTTCCCGAACAGCTTCAACATCTACCTGCACGACACGCCGACGCGGTCGCTGTTCGAGAAGGACGTGCGTGCCTTCAGCCACGGCTGCATCCGGGTCGAGAAGCCCGCCGAGCTCGCGCAGTGGGTGCTCGGCTGGTCCGCCGATTCGGTACAGTCGGCGATGGACAACGAGCCGGACAACAAGACCGTGAAGATCAAGGAGAAGATCCCCGTCTTCATCGTCTACTTCACGACCTTCATGACGGAAGAGGAGCTGCACTTCGGCCCCGACCTCTACTCACGCGACGACGACCTGATCGCCGCGATCAAGGGCGGCGCGATGCCGAGCGAGGAAGCGCTGCAGGCCGCGGCCGCGCTGCGCCAGCTCGCCTCGCAGCTGGTCGCCTGAGCCGGCGCCCCGCCTAACGTCCCACGCCGCTCATCCAGGCCGCGGCGGCGAGCACCGCCGCCGACAGCAGCGCCGCGGCCGCCTGGCGCACCATGCGCCAGCGGCGCGCGGCGCGATCGGCATCGGGGTCCAGCGCGCGCGCGAACTCCTCCATCGTCGCGAAGCGGTGTGACGGGGCCTTGAGCAGGGCGCGGGCGATCGCCGCCGAGATGTGCTCCGGCACTTCGGGACGGAGCGCCGCCACCCGTGGCGCGAGCTCGTTGACGTGGCGATGGATGATCCCGTGCGGGGTCTCGTCGTCGAAGGGGACGGCGCCGGTGAGCATCTCGTAGCCGACGATCGCCAGCGCGTACTGGTCGGCGCGCCCATCCACCGTCCGGCTGAGCGCCTGCTCGGGCGCGAGGTAGTGGGGCGTCCCGAGCACGGTGCCGAATTCGGTGAGCGCGGCGGCGGTCGTCGCCCCCGTGCTGGTCACCGCGTTCTTCGAGATCCCGAAGTCGGTGAGCAGCACCCGGCTCTCCTCGTCGAGCATGATGTTCGCCGGCTTCACGTCGCGATGGACGATCCCCTGCCGGTGCGCATGGGCGAGCGTCGCCGCCGCCTCACCGAGGATCCGCGCGACCGCGGCGACGGGAAGCGGGCGCTGCTCGGCCTTCCGTTCGCGCAGCAGCGCGTCGAGGGAACACCCGTCGACGTAGCGCATCACGAAGTAGTGCAGCCCCTGCTCGCTCCCCACGCGCAGGATCGGGATGATCCCCGGGTGCTCGAGGCTCGCCGCGATCTCCGCCTCGCGCCGGAAGCGGGCAACCCCCGTTTCGTCGGCCGAGAGCTCGGGACGCAGCACCTTGATCGCGACCTGGACGAGATCGGTGAGATCATCGGCGAGGAAGACGACCCCCATCCCGCCCTTCCCGAGCACCCCGCGAATCCGGTAG
>DASSZC010000126.1:0-6954 GCA_035702925.1 Gemmatimonadaceae bacterium
CGATCGGGCCCTCCGCTTTTCATGCCGTTCCGCTTATCCCGCCCTTCTACCGCCGTCGCGCGCGGCAGCGCGCGGTCTCTCGTCTCTCATCGCCGTGTTGAACAGCGACTAGGCGCGAGAAATCTGGGACTTGTGGCGCGCCGCTTTGTTCGCATGAATTAAGCCCTTGCGGGCGGCACGATCGAGAAGGCTGACGGCGCTCGTCCGCTCATCGGCGCTGGCCGTCGGGGCGAGCGACTTCTTGAGGGCGGTACGAAGCGCGGAGCGCTGCGCGCGATTGCGGATCGCCGCGGCGCGCGACTTCCGCATGTCCTTCTTCGCGGAGCGAATGTTCGGCACGATATCTCCAGAATTGGCTGATGGTGGGCGCACCAGGACAAACTCGTGGTACCCCCGGAACAAGCGTGAAATATGCCGGGCTCGCCGGGGGATGTCAAGCGAGGGCATGGCTTTACACCCCTCCGGGTGCGGGCTAGCTTTCGCCCACTTCGCGGCACCCGGGGACGCCACTCTTCGCGCCGCGCTGCGCGGACGCACCGCCGGGGCGCCCGGCCCGGCGCGCGAGCGCCCTTCGACCCTCATACCGCCGCCGTGGACAGCCAGGGATTCCAGACGTTTCTGCTCGTCGCACCCGTCCTGCTGTTCTCGGTCGTCGCGCACGAGGTCGCCCACGGCTACGCCGCGCTCAAGCAGGGGGACGACACGGCGCTCATGCTCGGCCGCCTGACGTTCAATCCGCTGAAACATATCGATCCGTTCATGACGATACTGTTTCCGCTCCTCATGTTCCTCGCCCACGCCCCGATCCTCGGTGGCGCGAAGCCGGTGCCCGTCAACCCGCGCAAGTACCGGAAGTTCAAGCGCGGCGACATCATCGTCTCCCTCGCCGGCATTGCCACCAACATCGTCCTTGCCTTCATCTGCACGATTCTCATCGTGCTGATCGGGTTCATCCCGCTCTCGCCATCCACCGCCGAGACGCAGGCGCTGCTGCAGGCGATGATGGGGTGGGGGATCGTCGTCAACCTCGGGCTGGCCGCCTTCAACCTGCTCCCCGTTCCCCCGCTCGACGGCTCGCACGTGATGAAGTACATCCTGCCGCCAGGGTGGGCGTTAGGCTACCAGCGCATCGGGTTCTTCGGGATCATCATCCTCCTCTTCCTGCTCCGCACCCCCGTGCTCGGCTGGTGGCTGTTCCCGGCGCAGGTCATGATGGAGTGGGCGTTCCGGCTGACGTACCACACGAGCACCCTGCTGCCGCACGTGCTCGCCCCCTGGGGGATGCTCGGGACTTGAGCACCCATCATCCCTCCGCCGGCGAAGCCGCCGCTACCGCCGCGACCGTCCGCACCTTCCACGGTGACTCGGCGATGCCGGCGTTCCTCGTCGACGCCGGCACCTTCTCCGGGCCGCTCGACCTCCTCCTCGCCCTCATCCGCGAAGAGCAGGTCGACATCTACGACATCCCGATCGCCCGCATCTGCGAGCAGTTCCTCGCCCGCATCAGCACCCTCGAGCTGAACGATGCGGCCGAGTACCTCGAGATGGCTGCGCGTCTCCTCCGCATCAAGGCGCAGATGCTCCTCCCCCGAGGCGAGGGCGATGAGCAGTGGGAGGACCCGCGCGCCGAGCTGGTGCGGCGGCTCCTCGAGTACCAGCAGATGCGCGAGGTCGTCGACCTGCTCGAGCGGCGCGGCGAGATGCGGCGCAACCAGTTCGCGCGCAGCTACGTCCAGACCTCGATCGCGCCCCCGCCGCCGGTCGCGCTCTCGCTCTCCCTCCCCGAGCTGCTCGGCGCCGTCGACCGCATCCTCCGCGCCGTTAGGCAGCCCGCGATGCACGAGGTGGTCGCCCGGCCGCTCGACGTCCCGGGCGCGATCACCGTCATCCGCGCCGTGCTCGCCATCCGCGAGCGCGCCCGCTGGGGCGACCTCATCGCCGTCGACGCCGAGCCCTGGCAGGTGCTCTCGACGCTGCTCGGCATCCTCGAGATGGCCAAGCTCGGCGAGCTCCGTGTGTTTCAGCCAAGACCTTTTGCATCCGTGGACATAGTCCGTGACATCGCTGGCGAAGCTGCTTGAGGCCGCGCTCTTCGCGAGCGCCCGACCGATCCCCTTCGACGAGCTTTCCGCGCTCGATCCGGAGTCCTCACCGGCCGCGCTTCGCGCGGCGCTCGACGAGGTGCGCGAGCACTACGACCAGGAAGGACATGGCGTGGAGCTCGTCGAGATCGGCGAGGGCTGGCAGATCCTGACTCGCGCCGAGTACACCGAGGCGATCGAGCGTGCGCAGCTGGCCGCGCGCCCGCAGCGGCTCTCCGCTGCCGCGCTCGAGTCGCTGGCGATCATCGCCTATCGCCAGCCGATTGGGCGCGCCGAGATCGAGGAGATCCGCGGCGTCGCCGTCGGCGGCGTCCTCAAGTCGCTGCACGAGCGCGGGTTGATCGACGTCGTCGGTCGCGGCGAGGGGCTCGGTCGCCCCCTGCTGTACGGAACGACGCCGGCTTTTCTCGAGCAGTTCGCGCTGCGCCACCTCGAGGAGCTGCCACGCGCTGACGAGCTCGCGGTCGCGCTGCGCAGCGCGGCGCCGCTGGTGCCCGAGGCGCTCCCCGCCGCGAGTGCACCCATCGCCGCCGCGGCACCCGCACCGGCCGCCGCTCCAGGAGCCGCGTGAGCGACGAGTCGATGCGCATCCAGCGCGCCCTCGCGCGCGCCGGGGTTGCCTCACGGCGCGGCGCCGAGGAGCTGGTCGCCGCTGGACGCGTCACCATCAATGGCACCGTCGCGAAGACGGGGCAGAGCGTGGACCCGTCGAAGGACGAGATCCTCGTCGACGGCAAGCCGATCGCCGCGCCGCGCGAGCAGCACATCTGGTACGTCCTCAACAAGCCCGCCGGCGTCCTCACCTCGCGTCCCGACGGCACGGGACGCCGGACGGTCTTCGACATGGTGCGCGACGTCCCCGGGCTCGTCTACGTCGGGCGCCTCGACTTCATGACCGAGGGTGTGCTGCTGCTCACCACCGATGGCGATGCGGCGCACGCGCTCACGCATCCGAGCCGCGAGGTCGAGCGCCGTTACGTCGCGACGGTGCGCGGTGACGCCGAGACCGCGGCACGTCTCGCCGAGCGCGGTGTACGGCTCGACGATGGAGTCGTGAAGCCGACGGACATCACCATCCGCAACCTGCGGCGTGGTGTCTGGGAGCTCGCAATGACGATTCGCGAGGGAAAGACCCACGAGGTTCGCCGGCTCTGCGAGGCGCTCGACCTCGAGGTGCTCGGGCTGCTGCGCACGAAGTTTGGTCCGGTCGACCTTGGCGACCTCCCGACCGGGGCGACGCGACCGATGCTCTCACGTGAGCGAAAGGTCATTGACGCCATCGCCGCCAGTGCGGCGGCTGGACGACCATCGACCCGGCCCCGATCTTGAAATGAGGGCACCCACAGCGGGGACCGTCAGCAGGGCGTAGCAGCCGCACTTCAACGAGGAACAATCGTGTCAACTCAGGTCGCGCCCGGGGCGGATACCGCGCTCGTGCAAGGTGTGCTGCGTGAAGTCGGGAAGCGGGTCGTCGGGCAGGAATACATGGTCGAGCGGCTGCTCATCAGCATGCTCACCGGCGGCCACGTCCTGCTCGAGGGAGTGCCGGGGCTGGCGAAGACGCTGACGGTCCGCACCCTCGCCGAGACGATCGACACGACCTTCCAGCGGATCCAGTTCACCCCGGACCTGCTCCCCGCCGACGTCCTCGGCACCCAGGTCTACGACCAGTCGACCGGCAAGTTCAACATCAAGAAGGGGCCGATCTTCGCGAACATCATCCTCGCGGACGAGATCAACCGCGCGCCGGCGAAGGTGCAGGCCGCGCTCCTCGAGGCGATGCAGGAGAAGCAAGTCACCATCGGCGGGACGACGTACAAGCTCGAGGAGCCCTTCCTCGTCCTCGCGACGCAGAACCCGATCGAACAGGAGGGGACGTACCCGCTCCCCGAGGCGCAGGTCGATCGCTTCATGCTCAAGCTCCGCGTCGGCTACCCGACGCGCGACGAGGAGAAGGAGATCATGCGCCGGATGGCGAGCGGCGACCCGATCGCGATCAATCACGTTGCGACGCCGCGCGCGATCATGGAGGCGCGCCACCGCATCACGGAGCTTTACATGGACGACCGGATCGTCGACTACATCGTCGACATCGTCCAGGCGACGCGCAGCCCCGCCGAGTCGGGACTGAAGGAGCTGGTACCGCTGATCGAGTTCGGGGCGAGCCCGCGGGCGACGATCGCGCTCGCCCAGGCGTCGCGCGCCCACGCATTCCTGCGCGGCCGTGCCTTCGTCACTCCCGACGACGTGAAGTCGATGGTCCCCGACGTGCTCCGCCACCGCGTGATCACGACGTACGAGGCGGAAGCGGAAGAGGTCGACAGCGACGAGGTCGTGCGCCGCGTGCTCGACAAGATCGAGAGCCCGTGAGCCCGGGCGTCGCTCCGTCGCGCGCGGCGGATGCGGCGCGTGCCACCGGGGCAGCGGAGAAGAGCCCTGGCGTCCCGCCCGAGATTTTACGACAAGTGAAGCTCATCGAGCTGCGCACGCGCGGGCTCGTGAACTCCGTGTTCACCGGGGAGTACCACTCGGTGTTCAAGGGGCAGGGGATGGAGTTCGCCGAGGTCCGCGAGTACCAGGCGGGCGACGAGGTGCGCTCGATCGACTGGAACGTCACCGCGCGAATGCGCCGGCCATTCGTCAAGCGCTACGTCGAGGAGCGCGAGCTCACTGTGATGCTGGTGGTGGACCTGTCGGGTTCCGAGCGGTTCGGGACGCAGGGACGGTTCAAGAGCGAGCTGGCGAGCGAGCTCGGTGCGGTGCTGGGCATGTCGGCGATCCGCAACAACGACCGCGTCGGCGCGATGCTCTTCACCGATCGCATCGAGCACGTCCTCCCGCCGAAGAAGGGACGCCGCCACGCGCTGCGACTCATTCGCGATTTACTGGCTTTTGAACCGGTAGGCGCGAAGACCGACGTCTCCGGCGCGATGCAGTACCTCGCGCGGATGCTCAGGCAGCACACCATCATCTTCATCATCTCCGACTTCCTCGACGCCGAGATCGAGCGTCCGCTGAAGCGCCTCGCGCAGCGGCACGACGTCGTCGCCATAACGGTCGAGGATCCGAGCGAGCGCGTCCTCCCGGACATCGGCCTCGTGCGCTTCGTCGATCCGGAGAGCGGCCAGACGGTCGACGTCGACACCAGCGACGGGGACGTGCGGAAGCGCTTCGCCGCGGCGACCGCCGAGGAGACCGCGGCGCGGCAGAAGCTCCTCCGGCGCCTGGCGATCGATGAGATTGTGGTCCGCACCGATGGCGGCTACGTCGAGCCGTTGCTGAAGTTCTTCCGCAACCGGGCGACGCGGAAGCGGCGATGAGCGCGTCGCCGTCTGTTCGCGCGTTAGGCAGGAGGCCCGGGGCAGGGCCCTGGCTCGCCGCGTGCGCGCTCCTCCTGCTCGCCCCCCGCGCCGCGCAGGGGCAGGGGAGCGCGCTCGCCTCCGTGCGCGTCGGCGTCTCGGCGCAGCCGGATACCGTTACGGTCGGCGACCCGGTCGTCATCCGCGTTCGCGTCTCCGCGCCGGCGGGGGCGACGATCGCCTTCCCGGCTGGTCCGGACTCGGCCGCGCAGGTCGCGGCGATCGCCTCGCGCAAGGTCGGCAGCAACGCGGTGGCCGGCGGCGGCGTCGACCAGACCGCCGCCTACACCCTGGTCGCCTGGGACGTCGGCAACGTCCCGGCGGGGCTCGGCGACGTCGTCGTCACGTCAGGCGGCGAGGTGCGCCACCTGTCGCTGTCCACCGTCGAGGTGCACGTGAAGTCGGTGCTCCCCGCCGACACGACGCTCCGCGTCCCGAAGCCGGCACGGCCGCCGATCGAAGTCGCTGCGCCGTGGTGGAAGAAGTGGTGGCCGCTGCTCGTCGCGCTGGCGGTGATCGCGCTGCTCCTCTGGCTCTGGTGGCGCCGCCGGAAGCGCGGCCCCGCCCCCGGGGCGACCATCGATCCGCTGGCCTTCGCCGAGCGCGAGTTCGGGCGCATCGAGTCGCTCGGGCTGGTCGATGCGGGGGAGCGCGGCCGGCACGTCGCGCTGATGGTCGATGTGCTCCGCGACTACCTGGCCCTCAGGCTCCCCGAGGCGCGGGCGTCGCTGACGTCGTCGGAGCTGGCCACCGCGCTCCGCGCTTCTCGTGGCATCCCGCACGCCCGCCTCGCCGCGCTCCTCGACGAGGCGGACCTCGTCAAGTTCGCCCGCCGCCCGCTGACCCCGGAACATGCCCGCGCGTTAGGCAGGGAGGCGCGCGGCATCGCCCGCGACGTCGAGACCGCGCTCACGCCGGAGCCCGCGACAGCGGAGAAGGAGGCGGCATGAGCGCGCTCTCCGCCTTCCGCTTCGGCGCCCCGTGGGTGCTGTTCCTCCTGCTCCTCCTCCCGCTGTGGTGGCTGTGGCGCCGCCGCCGGCGCCCGGCGGCGATCGTCTACTCGCGCGTGCCGACGCTCGCCCGCGGCCCGCACGCGGGGCGGGGGATCGCGCGCACCCTGTTCGTGCTGCGCAACCTCGTGCTCGCGTCGGCGATCGTCGCCCTCGCCCAGCCGCGCAGCGGGGCGACCTCGCACGAGGTGACGTCGCAGGGGATCGACATCATGATCGCCTTCGACATCTCGAGCTCGATGCTCGCCGAGGATTTCCAGCCGCAGAACCGGCTCGAGGTCGCGCGCGACCTCGTGCGGAAGTTCGTCGCGCTGCGCACCAGCGACCGGCTCGGGCTCGTCGCGTTCTCGGGTGAGGCGCTGACGCAGGTGCCGCTGACGACGGACTATCCCGTCGTGCAGGCGGCGCTTGACAATCTCCAGCCGGGCCAGCTCGAGGACGGAACGGCGATCGGCACGGCAATCGCCACGGCGGCCAACAGGC
>DASSZC010000233.1:0-3334 GCA_035702925.1 Gemmatimonadaceae bacterium
ACGCGGACGAGCGCGGTATCGGTATAGACCCCCGTCCGTACCGTCTCGACGGGGATCTGGAACACGGAGGGGTCGAGGCGCTTCTTTCTTCGGGGAGCCATTGTGGTCGGAGACTAACGGGCACGCGTCGCGGCGGGCAAGCGCGACAATGCAGGCATCACCACTTGCGCGGGTCACGCTCCCGCCCGGGGCGGTCTCTCATCTCTCATCGCCCTGTCGAAGGTTGCGAGACGCGCCGAACCCTCGCTCGTCCTTTCCTTGAAGAAGGGGATGTGACGCAGCTCTCATCGTCGCCAGCCCCGCGCCGACGCCGGCGCGAGGTGGTCGCCAGCACCCGCCGTTCATGCGCTTCAGCCGTGGTCACCCGCTCGCCGTCGTCATGAGGCATCCCGTCCGCTGGGTCATCCCCGCGCTCGCCGCCGCGCTGCTCCTCCCCGGGTGCCGGGCCCGCGGCGCCGTCGACCGGGTGGCGATCGGGCTCGCGGTTCAGGCGCAATCCGTCGCCAACCTGTCGACGAAGCAGGGCGCCGAGCTGGCGATCGCCCGGCTGAACGCGCAGCGCCCGCGCGGCGCACCGGCCTTCGTCCTCCGCACCGTCCCGCCTAACGTCGACCTCGCGGTTCCGATCGCGACGATGCTCCGCGACGACCCCGACGTCGTCGGCGTCGTCGGCCACACCGACAGCCGGAGCACCATCGAGGCGACCCCGGTCTATGAGGACGCCGAGCACGATGGCGCCCGCGCCGTCGCCGCGATCACCCCGGTCAGCACGAGCATGCTGCTCAGCGGGAAGAGCCCCTGGCTCTTCCGGATCTGCCCGAACGATTCGGCGAACAGCCGGGCCGCGGCTGCCTTCGCGATCGACTCCCTCGGGTCGCGCCGGGCGACGATGATGTACCGCAACGACGCCTACGGGATCGGCTGGGCGCGCATCTTCACCCCGCTCTACGAGCACCGCGGGGGCACGATCGTCAGCAGCGCACCGCACCTCGCGCGGATGTCCGACTGGGAAGCCTACGCCGGGGTGATCCACAAGCAGGCCCCCGACCTCATCCTCTTCCCCGGTGGTCCGGCCGACGCCGAGACGCTGATCCGCCACCTCCGCGCGTTAGGCAGCGAGCCGCGGATGATCGGCGGCGACGGCTTCTCGACGATGGAGGAGGACGCGAAGGAGTTCGCCGGCGTCTACTACATCTCCTTCTTCCTCCCGACGCGCCCGCCTAACGACGGGGCCCGCGACTTCGTCGCCGAGTTCGAGCGTCGCTACCACATCCCCCCCGACCAGCGGGCCGCCCTCGCCTACGACGCGACGATGCTCATCGGCCGCGCCGTGATGGCCGTCGGTCCCGACCGGTCGCGGATCCGCGACTACCTCGCCGACATCGGCACACGGCGCCCGGCGATGGTCGGGGTCACCGGCCCGATCGCCTTCGACGCGAAGCACGACGCCGTGAACAAGCCGGTGATCATCGCCCGGGTGGGGAGCCGCTGATGCGCCGCCCCCTGCCACGCCTCCTGCGCCGCCTCCTCGGCCTGACGACGATCCGGGGGATGCTCTGGGCCGGGCTCGCGATGACGATCCTCCTCCTCACCGGCGCCGGGGTCGGCGGGATCTGGACGCTGCGCTCGACCGCGGTGCAGAGCGAGCGCGAGGTGAGCGAGCTGCATCGCAGCCTCTCCGACATGCAGGCCGTCATCGACGCGGTCACCCGCGAGATCGTCAGCGGGATGCTCTACCTGAAGACCGGCGCTCCCGCCGACCACGATCGCTTCGACGCCGCCGTCGAGAAGTCGTACGCGATCCGCCGCGCGACCGCGGACGTGAAGGGGCTCTCGCAGATCGAGCGCGAGCAGCTGGAGTCGATCGGCCAGCTCCAGGCGTCGCTCGAGGTCGGCCTCTCCGTCGCCCGGGCCTACGACGAGATCGGCCGTCCCGCCGACGCGATCCGCGTGCTCCGCGTGGCCGCCGGCGACGTCGACCGGATCAACAGCGCCTTCGCCGCGATCCGCGCCGCCGCCGCCGCCCGCACCGCGCAGCGCAGCGCCGAGCTCCAGCAGGACGTTCTCCGCAACGAGCTCCTCCTCGGCGTCGCGATGGTCGTCGCCATGCTCATCGCCGGGATCTTCAGCTGGCGAACGTTAGGCGCGGTCACCCGCCCCCTCGCCGACATCGGCCGCGACGTCGACATGATGGGCGACGGCGACCTCCGGCTCCGCGCCGGCGACCACGTGGCCACCACCCGCGACGCCGCCGAATACCGGGTCCTCTCGCTCTCCCTCGCGCGTGCCCGCGACCGGCTCCGCTCGCTCCTCGAGCGGGTGCAGACCGAGGCCGACCTCGTCAATCGCGCCGCGTCGGCGCTGGCGGCCACCGCCGCCTCGACTTCCGACGCGACGGGACACGTCAGCGTCGCCGTCAGCGACATGGCCCGCACCGCCGCCGGCCAGCTCGATGCGCTCACCGCCGCCAACGAGGCCGTCAGGCAGCTCGCCGAGGAGGGCGCGGCGATCGGCGACGCGGCCAACGCGAGCGAGAGCGCGGGGCGCGACATCCGGACCACCGCCGACGCGACCCGCGCCGGGATCGCCGAAGCAGTCTCCACCCTCCTCGGCGCTCGCGAGGTCGTCGACACCTCGGCGCGCGAGATCGGCGCCCTCCGCGACGCGATCGCCGTCATCGATCGCTTCGTCGCCGTGATCTCCGACATCGCGGTGCAGACCAACCTTCTCGCGCTCAACGCGGCGATCGGAGCCGCCCGCGCCGGTGAAGCGGGTCATGGCTTCGCCGTCGTCGCCGACGAGGTGCGTGCGCTCGCCGATCAGAGCGCGAAGGCGGCAAGTGACGTCACCAACAACGTCCGCCAGATCCGCAGCCGCGTCACCAGCGCCTCGCGCGCCGTCGAAGCGGGCACCCAGCGCATGCGCAACGTCGAAGAGGTCGCGACTTCCGCGTCCGCGGCGCTCGCCAAGATCGAAGGCGCCGTCGAGCGAGTGACCACCGCCTCGAGCCGCGTCACCCGCGCCGTCGAGGCGAACCAGATGGCGCTCATTTCGGTGCGCGACGCCATCGTCGGCGCCAAGGAAACCGCCGAGAACAACGCCGCCGGCTCCCAGCAAGTCGCCGCCGCCGTCGAGCAGACGTCGAGCTCCGTCCAGGAAGTCAGCGCCACCGCCGCCGAGCTCCAGACCGCCGCCGAGCGCGTGCAGAGCATGGTTTCGGAGTTCCGGACGTAGCGCCGGGCCCGAGGACTGCGGGCGGCGAGCTTGGCGGCGGGAACTGCAACAGCAGTTGAACAGGAGTCACGGAGAGCACGGAGCGGTTTTGCTTGCAGCC
>DASSZC010000122.1:0-11241 GCA_035702925.1 Gemmatimonadaceae bacterium
CGAAGCTGCAGGGGATCACCCTCGAGTCGCTGCTCGAGACGGGATGGACACGGATCAACGTCCCGACGCCTTACCTGCCTTACGCTGAGGGCGGGTTCCTGACGCCGAGCGGCAAGTGCGAGCTGCGATCGGATCGCCTCGCGAAGCTCGGCCTCGACCCGCTGCCGACCTTCACCCCGCCCGACGAGTTCCCGGAAAACGCTCCCGCGCTCGCCGCCCGCTATCCGCTGACGTTGATCTCCTCGCCGGCGCACCAGTTCCTCAACTCGACGTTCGTCAACGTCGACTCGCTCCGCCGTCAGGCGCGGGAGCCGGAATGCCTGCTCCATCCCGACGATGCCGCGCCGCGCGGGATCGTCAGCGGGATGCGCGTGCTCGTCCACAACGATCGCGGGGGATTCCTCGCCACCGCGCGTGTCGCTCCCGAGGTCAGGCCGGGCGTCGCCTGGGCGCCGTCGCTCTGGTGGGGACGCTACGCGATCGACGGGCGGACGGTGAACGAGACGACCTCGCAGGGCGAGACCGACATGGGACGTGGTCCCGTCTTCTACGACAACCTCGTCGAGGTCGAGGGCGTGGCCGCCGTTCCCCCCGATGCCGCCGGGATCGCAACGTCGGCGTCGGCGTCGGCCCCGATCGCGGCGCGGCGGTAGCCGGCGAGTCCCTGTTCGCGTGCCCGCTCGACGAAGCGGCGCACGAGCCCGAGCCCGGCGTCGATCGAGTCCGGGGGAAATTCCGAGGTCGCCGGCAGCGAGGTGCGGACGACCTCGTCGATCGTCTCGAGGAGCAGGTCGTACTCGCGCTCGAGCTCCTGATCGGTCCACCCGGCACGCTGCCGGTATGCGCCGTGGCGGTCGGCGATGAGCCGCTGGATGTCGGACGAGTCGCGCATCAGCGGGGTCGACTCGCCCCCCGCTCCCTCGATGACGATCAGCGACTGCGCGATGTCGGCGAGGAAGCTCGGGAAATGATCCTCGATCACGTGCCGGTCCATCCGCGCCACGACGCCGCCGACCTGCGGGTCGTTGCACAGCCGCTGCACGAAGCGGTCGATCAGCGCGTCGAGGTCGGCGAGCATCGCGTCGGCCACGTCCACCAGCCCGCGCGCGCTGCGTGAGAGCCCGCGACGCTCGCGAATCGAGCAGGCGGTGTCGGGAGTCTCCCCTTCGATCGATGCCGGCGCCGGGAGCCAGACGGTGAACACCGAGCCGGCACCGAGCCGGCTGGTCACGCTGAGGTCCCCACCCATCAGCCGGGCGAGCCGCCTAACGATCGTCAGTCCGAGCCCCGACCCCTCCTCGGCGCGGGCGAGCGTCGCGTCGAGCTGCGTGAAGGGCTGGAAGATCGCTTCGAGGTCGCCCTCCCCGATTCCGGCCCCCGAGTCCTCGACGCGGATCGCGCACCAGCAGCCCCCGCCGTCGGAGATGGTGCTCGCGTCCGCGGGCTGGAAGCGCGTCGCCTCGACACGGATCTCGCTCCCCCGCTCGCTGAAGCGGACCGCGTTCGACACGAGCTGCTCGACGATCTGGACGACGCGCCGCCGGTCGGCGATCAGCTCCGGCGCACCCTCGCTGCGCACCGTGATGCGCACGCCGCGCTCGGTGGCGAGGGGCTGCGCGAGCTGCACCGCGTCGTCGATCACGCTCGCCGCGTCGGCACGCTCCCGCCTCAGCACGAGGCGGCCGGCATCGAGCTTCGCGAGGTCGAGGACATCGCTGATCAGCTTCAGCAGCCGGCTGGAGGCGCCGCGAATCCGCTCGAGATACTGGTGCTGCGGTGGATTCAGCGGTCCGGGGAGCTCGAGGTCGAGCAGCTCGACATAGCCAAGCACCGCGTTGAGCGGCGTCCGCATCTCGTGACTCATCGTCGCGAGGAACTCGCTCTTCGCCCGGCTGGCGGCGAGCGCACGGTCATGAGCCTCGGTGACCGCGGCACGGAGCAACTCGCGCTCGCGCTCGCGCTCACGCTCGCGGTCGCTGCCTTCCGCGCCGGCGGTGTTGTCAGGTCTCGCATCATCGCCGACGGCACGGAGCTGAGGCCTCATGCGTTGGTGCCTTGCGAACATCGTGCTAGCAGCCACGAGTCGCCCCCGCCACCCCGCCACTGCTCGACAGAAACCGCGCGGCTGGCTATTCATTCGAAAGATTCTCGCCGCGAGATCAGCCGTGCCTTCATCCCGACCGCAGACCCTGGGCGCCCTCAAGCGCTCCCCCCTCGCCGACGCCGCCCGCGCCTCACGGACGGTGAAGGACGAGCTTCGCGCGAACCTCATCACCCGGCTCGGCACCGGGGACCCCGTGTTCGAGGGAGTCCTCGGCTACGAGGACACGGTGATGCCGCAGATCATCAACGCGATCCTCAGCCGGCACAACTTCATCCTCCTCGGGCTGCGCGGGCAGGCGAAGTCGCGCATCCTCCGAGCGTTAGTCACCCTGCTCGACGATGCCATCCCGGTGATCGCCGGCAGCGAGATCAACGACAATCCCTTCCGCCCGATCTCGAAGTTCGGGCGGATGGCGATCGAGGCGGGAGGCGACGACACACCGATCGCCTGGCTCGAGCGCGACCAGCGTTATGTCGAGAAGCTGGCGACCCCCGACGTCACGATCGCGGACCTCATCGGCGACGTCGACCCGATCAAGGCGGCGCGCGGCGGCCACATCCTCGCCGACGAGCTGACGATCCATTACGGGATGCTGCCGCGGGCGAACCGCGGCATCTTCGCGTTGAACGAGCTCCCCGACCTCGCCGGGAAGGTGCAGGTCGGCCTGTTCAACGTCATGCAGGAGGGAGACGTCCAGATCAAGGGCTATCCCGTCAGGCTTCCGCTCGACGTCCTGCTCTGCTTCACGGCGAATCCCGAGGACTACACCGCGCGCGGGAAGATCATCACCCCGCTCAAGGATCGCATCGGCAGCGAGATCCTCACGCACTACCCGGAAACCGTCGATCTCGGGATGGAGATCACGGAGCAGGAAGCGTGGACGGGGCGCGAGGAGCTCGACGTGCGGATCCCGGAGATCATCGCCGAGGTCGCGGAGCGCGTCGCCTTCGAGGCGCGCACGGATCGTCGCATCGACAAGCGCTCGGGCGTCTCGCAGCGACTGCCGATCAGCCTTCTCGAGAACGTGGTCTCCAACGCCGAGCGGCGCGCGGTGATGTCGGGGGAGTCGACGGCGACCGCACGCATCTCCGACGTCTACGCGGCGCTGCCGGCGATCACCGGGAAGCTCGAGCTCGAGTACGAGGGGGAGCTCGTCGGCGGGCACGTCATCGCCCGCGAGCTGATTCGGCGCGCGGCGGAAGCGACGTTCAAGGCACGCGTCGGCGACGCGGCGGTCGACGAGATCGTGATGTGGTTCGATGGCGGTGGCGCGCTCCAGGTGACCGACGACGCGCCTGACACTGCGCTCGCGGCGGCGTTCTCCAGCGTCCCGGGGCTCGGTGACCTCGCTCGCTCCCCACTGCTGGCCGGCGACGATCCCGACGACGGCACCGTCGTCGCGGTCGCGGAGCTGGTGCTCGAGGCGCTGGTCGCGCGGAAGCGGGTCTCGCGCTCCGACACGGGACGTTATGGCCGGGCGACCCCGGAGAAGCGGCGCCGCCCGAACGAGGACATCTTCGGTGGTGGCCTGAGCGCGTGACCGGCCGCGCCGCCGTCCGCCCTGCGGTGCAGGTGCGACCGGCGACGCCGGCCGATCTCGCGTTCGTCGTCGAGCTGCGGATGGCGCTCCTCCGCGAGCACGGCAACAACCCGATCTACGCCCGCCTCCGCGCCGACGCGCCGGAGCGGGCACGCCGGATCTTCTCGGCGCAGCTCTCCTCGCCTAACGAGCGGATCTTCCTCGCCGAGGCGGCCGGCACCGTCATCGGCATCATCCGCTGCGTCGAGTCGACCGGATCGCCGCTGCTCGATCCCGCGCGCTACGCCTACATCTCGAGCGCGTACGTGCGCCCGGAGGCGCGCCGGCAGGGTGCGCTCCGCGCCCTGGTCGCCGCCGCCCGGAACTGGTGCGCCGAGCGCGGGCTCGACGAGGCGCGCCTGCACAGCGTCGCCGACGACGAGGGCTCGAATCGCGCCTGGGACGCGTTAGGCTTCGAGATCGTCGAGCACATGCGGCGGAGCGCGATCCGGCCCGACGACCTGCAACCCACCAGGCGGCGGGAGCGCTGACCATGGCAGTCATCACGATATCCCGGCTGTACGGATCCGGCGGCTCCGAGGTGGCCCGGCGCGTCGCCGACACCCTCGGCTGGGAGCTGCTCGACAACGAGATCGTCGACGCGGTCGCCGCCCGCCTCGACATGTCGGCCGAGGAGGTGGAAGCCCGCGAAGAGCGCGTCCCCTCGCTCGTCGAGCGCCTCGCCAGCGCCATGACGTTAGGCTCCCCCGAGATGCTGATCACCGGGGAGCACCCGTTAGGCGCGCCGAGCGAGGAGCAGATCGTCGCCACGACGGCGCAGATCGTCGAGGAAGCGGTGTCGCGGGGCCACGTCGTCCTCGTCGGGCGCGGCGCGCAGTGCCAGCTCGCCGAGCGAGAGGACGCCTTTCACGTCTTCTGTTACGCGCCGCGCCCCGCGCTCATCGCCCGCGCCGCGATCCGCCTCGAGCTGAGCGAGGCCGAAGCTGCCAGGGTCGTCGACGACACCAACCGCGCCCGTGAGCAGTACGTGAAGCGCCACTGGAACCGCGCCTGGCGGTCGGTCGACAACTACCACCTCTGCGTGAACACCTCGTGGGTCGGCATCGAGCACGCGGCCGAGATGGTGGTGCGCTCGGCGCGAGAGCACTTCGAGTAGGGAGACTGCGGTTCGACAGCGGCTGCGGTTGGAAGGCGGGAAAATTCAACAGGAGCCACGGAGACCACGGAGCGGTTGGATGACGGCGACAACCGCTTTGTTCACGAATGCTGTAACCGCTCTCGGCCAGGCTGGTCGATATCATCTCACCCGCTCGCGCCAATCCGTTCCGGTCCCGTGAGATCGCGCTGAATCGCGGGAGCAGTTACCAAACCGCTCCGTGCTCTCCGTGACTCCTGTTCAACAGCAGTTGCAATGAACTCCCGTCCTCACAACCGCAGCAGCTCGCGGTGGGCGTTGAACGCCCAGAACACCATCGCGAAGATGATCGCCGCTCCCCCGGCGATGGCGAACTGCGGTCCCGAGGCGCGGGCGACCGCGCCGGCGACGAAGTTCCCCATCACCTGCGACAACCCGACGACGACGAGCGAATAGGCGGCCATCAATCGTCCGCGGAATTCGTCGGGGACGAGCGTCTGCAGCAGGGCGTTGGAGAGCGCGCCATTGAGGATCATCGCGCAGCCGGCGACGAGGAGGATCACCCACGCCACGTGGAAGGCGCGCGTCAACGCGAGCGCGAGGAGCGCGGCGGCGAAGACCGCGGTGGACCAGGCGAGGAGGCGGCCGCGCTTCACCCGCGCCCCGACACCGGCGAGGAAGAGCGCCCCGGCGAGGCCGCCGATCCCGATCGCGGTGAGCAGCGATCCGTAGCCGCCGGCGCCGGTGCCCAGTCGGTCGCGCGCGATCACCGGCATCAGCGCGATGTACGGCGAGCCGAAGACGCTGACCGCCGTGACGAGGATCATCAGGATCCGGACCTCGGGGGTCGAGAGCATGTAGCGGATCCCCTCGCGCATCTCGGTGCCGCCGGGGCGGCGCATCCGCTCGACGTGCGGCGCGAGGTGGATCATGTACAGCCCGATGAGCACCGAGAGATAACTCACCGCGTTGAGCGCGAAGCACCAGGCGATCCCCGCCGTCGCGATGACGACCGCGCCGATCGCCGGGCCGACGATGCGCGCGAGGTTGAAGCCGCTCGAGTTGAGCGCGATCGCGCCGGCGAGATCCTCGCGGCCGACGAGCTCGATCATCATCGCCTGCCGCGCCGGGATCTCGAAGGCGCCGAAGATCCCGCCCAGCGCCGCGAGCCCGAGCAGCCAGTGGATGTTGACGTGCCCGCTGATCGTCACCGCCCAGAGCGTGATCGCCTCGAGGAGCATCAGCGCCTGCATCGTCCGCACGATCTTCAGCTTGTCGAAGCGATCGGCGACGACCCCCGCCTGCATCGACAGCGCGAGCACCGGCAGCGCCCCGACCGCGCTGACGAGGGTGACGAGGAAGGCGTTGTTGGTGAGCTCGAGCGCGAGCCATCCCTCTCCCATCACCTGCATCCAGGTCCCGATCAACGACAGCGTCTGCCCGATCCAGAAGATCCGGAAGTTCCTGTGCTCCCCGAGCACCCGGAACGGGTTGTTCCGCCGGAGCGTTCGTATCGATCGGACGTGGAGAGGGGTCTCGCGCACAGTCCGAATCTAAACCGCAGTCGTCGTTCCGCCCGTCCCGAACAGGCTATTAGCTATTAGCCATTAGCCGTTAGCTGTCAGCGACTGCGGTTGACGCCTCTGCTGACAGCTAACAGCTAATGGCTAACGGCCCGCAGTCCGCGATCTTTCCCCGCCACAACACAGGCAGTATCGTCAAAGGCATGAAGTCCCACACATACACGAAGTTCAGCCCGGAGATGGCCGATGCGGTCGATCTTCAGGCGCTGCTCGACAAGCTCGCGGACTTCCTGCTGCAGTCCGGGTTCGCGGGTGGGCAGAGCAATCCGTATGGGTGGAACGACTTCAACGACGAGGGCGACCGGTCGCTCGATGCGCTGAAGAAGGCGATCCTCGATGCGCTCATCGAGAGCGGGCAGTTCACCCCGGAGATGCTCGAGGCGCTGCGCGGCGACGCCGATGGCGATCCCGAGGGACAGGCGAAGCTCGCCGAGCTCCTCGACTCCCTGGTCAAGCGGCTGATGGAGGAGGGATTCCTCAACATCGACCAGCAGCCGCAGGTGCCCGCCGGGCACCAGCCGGTCGTCGGACCGGGAAGCCTCGCCCAGGCGGCCGCGAAGGACGTCCAGTTCAACCTCACCGACAAGGCGATCGACTTCCTCGGCTACCGCACCCTGCGCTCGCTGCTCGGATCGTTAGGCAAGTCGAGCGCGGGAAGCCATGACACGCCCTTCCTCGCCACCGGCATCGAGTCCGACGGCGACGTCAAGGAATACGAGTTCGGCGATACCCTGAACCTCGACGTCATCGCCACCCTCAAGCGGTCGCTCACCCGCACCGGGGAGATCACCGTCCCCCTCGACATCGACTACCCCGACCTGATGGTCCGCCAGGCGGAGTACCGGTCGAGCTGCGCGACGGTGCTCATGCTCGACTGCTCGCACTCGATGATCCTCTACGGCGAGGATCGCTTCACCCCGGCGAAGAAGGTCGCGCTCGCGCTGACGCACCTCATCCGCACGCAGTTCCCCGGCGACACGATCAAGATCCTCCTCTTCCACGACAGCGCCGAGGAGATCCCGATCGGAGCGCGCGCCAGCGCGCAGGTCGGGCCGTACCACACCAACACCGCCGAGGGGCTCAAGCTCGCCCGCCGCCTCCTGCTCGCGCAGAAGAAGGACATGCGGCAGATCATCATGATCACCGACGGAAAGCCGAGCGCGCTGACGCTGCCTGACGGCCGGATCTACAAGAATTCCTTCGGCCTCGACGCCGGGGTGATCGCCGAGACGCTGAAGGAGGTCGCCCGCTGCCGGCAGAGCGGGATCGTCATCAACACCTTCATGCTCGCCCGCGACCGGGCGCTGGTGGAGTTCGTGAAGCGCGTCAGCGAGATCGCCCGCGGCAAGGCCTACTTCACGACGACGATGACCCTCGGCCAGTTCATCCTGATGGATTTCCTGAAGCGGAAGACGAAGCGCGTCTCGTGACGGCCGGCGCGGACGGGGCGATCCAGTACTCGCACACCCAGGTCGGCTGGTGGCTGATCGCCACGTTAGGCATCGTCGCCCTGGCGATCGCCGTGATCTTCAGCGGGGTGGCACTCGACGCGCAATCGCTGCCGCCGGCGCAGGCGCGCCTCATCGGATGGGCCGTCGTCGTCACCCTCATCATCACGGCCGCGCTCCTCACCTCGCTCACCGTCCGCGTCACGAGCGACGCTGTCACCTGGCACTTCGGCCCCGGCGCCATCCACTTCTCCCTGCCCCTTGCCGAGATCACCGGAGTCGCGGTGGCGCGCACCCCGCTCTGGGCGGGGATCGGGATCCACTGGATCTTCACCGGCTGGGTCTACAACGTCTCCGGACGCGATGCCGTGATGCTGACCAAGCGCGATGGCACCAGCGTCTGGATCGGGACCGATGAGCCGGAGCGCCTCGCCGCGGCGATCGAGCGCGCCCGTGCCGTGACGCCGCCGCCCGGCGGCGCGGCGGCGCGTCCGGGGTCGCGCTAGATTCCGCGCTGCCCCTCCCCCGACCCGCGCTCCCCTTGCTCACCTCCTTCGGCATCCTCGTCCTCAGCTTCGTGCTCGGGATGCGGCACGCGACGGACGCCGACCACGTCGTCGCGGTGACGACGATCGTGACCCGCCAGCGCTCCCTCCCGCGCGCTGCGTCGATCGGCGCGCTCTGGGGGCTGGGCCACACCGTGACGCTGCTCGCCATCGGCGGGGTGATGATCGCCCTCGGGCTGGTCATGCCGCCATGGTTAGGCCTCACGCTGGAGCTGGCCGTCGCGGTGATGCTCGTCGCCCTCGGCGTGGCGAGCATCGTCGGCGGGAAGAGGAGCGAGCGGATGATCGACAGCAGCGCACGCCCGCTGATCGTCGGCACGATCCACGGGATGGCCGGGTCGGCGGCGTTCACCCTCCTCGCCCTCCCCCTCATCGCCAGCCCCCTCCTCGCCGCCGGCTACCTTCTGCTCTTCGGGGTCGGCACCATCGCCGGGATGGTCGTCGTTACCCTCGCCATCTCCCTGCCGTCCTTGTACGTGGCGCACCGCATCGAGGGCGCGCGCCACGTTCTGCGGTACGCGGCAGGTTGTGCCAGCATCGCTTTCGGCCTCTACCTCGCCCACCAGGTCGGCTTCGGCAACGGGCTGTTCACAGGCACTCCGGTCTGGACGCCGAAGTAGCGACCAGGCAGGAGAGGCGCCCACGGCACGCCGCGCATGCCATGCCTAACGCTCTGCACGCCGAGCGGAATCGTGCCACGATTCACCGTCGCCGACAGCTGATACAGTGGGGGGGTTGACAGGATCGTCAGGCAATCGGTGACTGCGCACACAGCCACGAACCGCGCCGGCCTCGACATTGATACGCACGAAAGGTTGCACCCGGAAAGCATCACTTCCCCCCGTACCCCTACAGGAGAACCATGCGCGTCCGAATGCTTGTCGTGGCGATGATTGCCACGCCCCTGCTCGCGAGTGTGTCGCAGGCTCAGTCTTCGAATGCCGGCGACCACCCCAACATGCGCTTCAAGGTCTGCGAGAAGCTCTCGCCGGCCAAGAACAAGCAGGGCGCGGGCATGGCTGGCAACTCCGGCAAGGAGCGTCGTGAGCCGAGGAAGTGCGTGCCTGACGTTCCGCCCCCGCCGCCGGTGACCGATCCCGGCACCGGGATCGCCGAGATCCATGGTATGGCGTACACCGACGTGAACGCGAACGGCACCTTCGACGCCGGCGACGTCGCGCTGGCCGGCCAGCCGGTCCAGCTGAGCGGGCCGGTGAGCCAGATCGTCACCACCGGCGCCGACGGCAGCTACGCTTTCGTCGCGCTCCCGGTCGGCGTTTACACCGTGTGCTCGGCGAGCAGCCTGACCCAGACGTCGCCGTCGAGCGGCCCGACCTGCCCGAACGGCTCGTTCGGCTGGTCCGCCGAAATCCCGGCGTCGATGCCCTTCATCTGGTACGTGGACATCGACTTCGTCCTGCACTAGACGAAAGTCTGGAAGTTCAGAAGGAGGAGAGCCTCGGGCGACATGCCCGAGGCTCTCTGCTTTTCGGCTTTTGCCGGCAGTGTGGACGGGCGTACATTTCGCGCCGATGCCCACGCCCGCCGCAGCCGCCGATCACGCCTCCGCGCTCGATCCGCTCGCCGTCAGCGACTTCGGTCGCCGCCTGCGCGCGTGGTATCGGCGCTCCGCCCGCGACCTCCCCTGGCGCCGCACGCGCGACGCGTACCGCATCCTCGTCTCGGAGCTGATGCTCCAGCAGACGCAGGTCTCGCGCGTCGTCCCGAAGTATCACGAGTTCCTGAAGACCTTTCCCTCGCTCGCGCACGTCGCGCGCGCCACCCCCGATCGCGTGATGGAGGCGTGGTCGGGACTCGGCTACTACGCGCGCGCCCGCAACCTCCACAAGCTCGCCGTCCACGTCACCAGCGACGGAACGCGCCGGCGGGCGAAGCTTCCCAGCGAGGCGCACGAGCTGCGCGCGCTCCCCGGGATCGGCGCCTACACCGCGGGCGCGGTCGCCTCGTTCGCGTATGGCAAGCGCGCGGCGCTCGTCGACACCAACGTCGCGCGGGTGCTCTCGCGCGTCTTCGCGCCAGCTCTCTCGCCGAAGCGCCCGCGCGACCTCACCGCGATCTGGCGCATCGCCGAGCGTTCGCTGCCGCGAACCGGGACGGCGACGTGGACGCACAACCAGGCGCTGATGGAGCTGGGAGCGCTCGTCTGCACCGCGCGCGTCGCGCACTGCGCTCGCTGTCCGGTGCGACCGGTGTGCGCCACCGCGGCCGCCTCGCGCCCGAGCCGACCCTCGCGAAATCCCGCCGCGGGTGTATAGTGGTAGCGCAGCGTTGAGCCCTCTCAACCCCCGCCGGGAATGCCTCGACCGCTACGCGTACTGATCGCCGACGACGAGCTGCAGGTCCGTGAGGCGCTGCGCGGCGCACTCGTCTCGGATCCGCGCGCCGACGTCGTCGCCGAATGCGCGGACGGACTCGCCGCTCTCGAAGCGTGCGACGAGCTTCACCCCGATGTCCTCTTCCTCGACGTCGAGATGCCGATCCTCACCGGGATCGAGGTCGCGGCGCAGCTCGAGCCGGCGCAGCGCCCGGCGATCGTCTTCGTGACCCCCTGGGATCCCTACGCGGTGCGTGCCTTCGAGCACGACTCGATCGACTATCTCGTCAAGCCCTTCGACGAGACGGGAGTCCGCGAGGTGCTGCGCAAGGCGAGCGATCGCCCCGCCGATCGTCAGGCATCGCACGACTCCACCCTCGGCGACCTCGCCCGGCACATCCATACCCCGGTGCGCTTCGTCGCGACGATCGCCGAGCGAAAGCAGGTGATCGACGCCTCGGTGATCGACTGGATCGAGGGGGTTGGCGACCAGGTCCGCGTGCACACCGCGCACGAATCGGCGCTCACCC
>DASSZC010000304.1:0-7414 GCA_035702925.1 Gemmatimonadaceae bacterium
GCTGACGCTGCGCGACCATGTCGTCGGCCGCGAGACCTTCGACCGCGCCTTCCGCGAGTACGCGCGGAGCTGGGCCTACAAGCACCCGACTCCCGCCGACTTCTTCCGCACCGTCGAGAACGTGAGTGGCACCGACCTGTCGTGGTACTGGCGCGCGTTCTTCTACAGCAACGACGTGCTCGACCTCGGGATCGAGGGCGTCGCGAACAGGAGCGAGGAGGGACAGACGACGGCATCGATCACGGTGCGGCGGCACACCTCCATTCCCTTCCCGCTCGAGATGCGGCTCCGTCTCGCCGACGGCAGCGTGCAGGACGTGACGATCCCGGTGGACATCTGGGGCTCGGGGGAACCGCGGGTGACCGCGGAGGTGGCGGTGCGCTCGAACGTCGTCGGTGCGCGGCTCTGGCCAGATGGCACGGTGCCGGACTGGGACGACACGAACGACACGTGGGGGAATGCGCCGGCGAAGGACGCGACGGTGCCGCTCGTGACAACCGGCGGACTCAACACGTCAATGCAGCGGAGCGCGGCGACGAAGTAGTCGTCGCGCCGATGGAGAAGCGCCAACCGCTGCACCGTTGGCGACGCTGCGGGGTTGCACTACATTGCACGGATGGCGGTCCAGTCGCGGGGACGCGGCTGGACCGCTTGTCTCGACGCCGTTTGCCGCTGGCGAGAGCCAGCGGCAAACGGCGCATCATCACACGAGAGGAGTCGCGGGAATGCCGGATTTCGGGAGCTGGGGAACGCACTGGTGGAAGCCGGTGCTCTTCATCATCGTCGCTGGACACATCACCAACGTGTGCGTCACGCTCTTCCTGCACCGGGCGCAGACGCATCGTGGCGTGAAGCTGCACTATCTGGTCGCGCTGCCGATGCGCGCCTGGCTCTGGCTGACGACGGCGATCGTGACGAAGGAGTGGGTGGCCTGCCACCGCAAGCACCACGCGTTCGCCGACCGCGAGGGTGATCCGCACAGCCCGATCGTCGAGGGGCTGCGCAACATCATCATCAAGGGCGCGTTCTACTACCGGAAGGCGGTGCGCCAGCCCGGGATGCTCGAGAAGTACGGCAAGGGGACGCCCGACGACCTGCTCGAGCGCCGTCTCTTCGCGCCGCTCAACTGGGTCGGCATCCTCGTGATGCTGATGATCGACATCTGGCTGTTCGGCCTCTTCGTCGGTCCGCTCGTCTGGGGCGTGCAGATGATCTGGATCCCCTTCTGGGCGGCCGGGATCATCAACGGCGTCGGGCACGCGGTCGGCTATCGCAACTTCGAGGTGAAGGACGAGAGCCGGAACATCCTCCCGGTGGCGATCTGGCTCGGCGGCGAGGAGCTGCACAACAACCACCACGCCGACCCGCGCTCGGCGAAGTTCAAGGCGAAGTGGTACGAGTTCGACATCGGCTGGCTGTACATCCGCCTGCTCGCGATCTTCCGCCTGGCGAAGGTCGAGTACGCGAGGAGCTGATGGCCGACGTTCACTGCAGCCGCTGCGGCCAGACGCGCGAAGGGTTCGAGCGCCCGCCATTTCCGGGGGCGATCGGCGCGCGGGTGCAGGCGGGGATCTGCCGCGAGTGCTGGGCGCAGTGGCTGAAGCAGCAGACGATGCTGATCAATCACTACGGGCTGAACGTGATGGATCCGCAGGCGCGCGCCTTCCTGACGAAGAACATGGAAGCATTCCTCTTCAAGGCCGGCGGCGAGGAAGACGTCGACACGACGAAGAAGGGAACGATCGCGTGGTGAGCTTCGCCCGCGCGCGCGCCGCATCGGCCGGCGTGGCCCGGATCACGCAGTAGCAGACATCGCCGCCGCCGCGACACGCGGCGGCGTCTTCATTCGCGCGACGACGCGACGACGCGCCGACGGCGCTTGACATTAGTATCGACATGATACTAATTGCGCCCCATGCCATCACGCCCCGCCTCCGGCCGCGCAGGACTGCGCGCCACGATCAGCATCGACGTCGTGCTCCTCGCCCCGAGCGGAGGGCGGCTGGTGGTGTTCGCGCCGCAGGAGGAGCGCGGCCGCCGCGCCCTCCCCACGGGCGCGCCGCGCGCCGGGGAGTCGCTGGAGAACGCGGCGGCGCGGATCGCGCGCGGTGCGCTCGGCTCCGCGATCGCCTGGCTCGAGCAGGTCGTCACGCGGCTGGACGGGGAATCGGCGACCGTGTTGTTCGCCGGGCTCGTCGCCGCGCCGGAGGGGGGCGACGATGCGTGGATCGCGCGCGAGCGGACGGCGCCGCTCGGTGCGGCGGCGCGCCGCCAGATCGATGATGCCGCGACGGCGGCAGGAATCTGGCTCGATCGCACGCCGATTGCCTTCCGCTTGCTGCCCGGCTCCTTCACGCTGAGCGAGCTGCAGGAGGTCTACGAGGCGATCCTCGGACGGAAGCTGCACAAGGCCAGCTTCCGGCGTGCGCTGCAGTCGGCGCGGCTGGTGATGCCGACGCGGGAGTGGCGGAGCGAGGGACGCGGACGGCCGGCGCAGCTCTACAAGTTCGTGCCGCGGGCCCCGAAGGCGTCACGGCGCGGCGTGCGCTTCGACTGGCTGATGAGCTGACGGCGGCGCGGCGCGCCTAACGCGCCTTGCCGTCCCCGCCCTTTCGCCGGGCGGCCTGCCACTTCATGATCCCGCGCGCGATCTCGACGTTGTCGACCGCGATCCGGTACAGCTCCTCGAACAGCTCCGCCTGGGAGCCGCCCTCGAGGGTGACGATGATCGGCGGAACGTGCCCGAGGCGGCGATCGGGATCCGTGCGGCGCTCGACGGAGACTCGCGCGCGGTGGACCCCCGCTTCCGCTGGAAGCGATTCGATGGCGACGTAGCCGCCGCCTGGAAGGTCCCGGGTGAACAGCACCGCCTGCGCCATCATGCCACCTCACGCGCCGTCGTTGCCCGCGGCGGCACGACCGAGCGATCGAACATAGCGTCGTTGTGCCCAGGATCACAACACCGGCGAGGGCGCCGGAGTTCCGGGCTCGCGAGACGGCGGGATCGGGGGCGGCTCATCTGATCAGTAAACCGTCGGGGCATGGCGGAAGGGGGGCGGCCCCTCGGCCGTGACCGTGGCGGCGGGCGCCGGGCTCGCGGTCGCCGACATCGGGATGTAGAACGTCCCCTCCATCGGGAGGACGCGGCGGACCGCGATCAGGCGATTCCGGAACCAGTTGTGCTTCGCCCAGCGCCCGCCGTGCGGCTTGATGAGATCGAGCTTCACGCGCTTCGCCGAGCTCGAGGCGTGAATGATCGTGTCGCCCCCGACGTAGATCGCGATGTGCTGCGCGCCCTGCCCGCCGGAGAAGAACAGCAGGTCGCCGGCTCGCAGGTCCCCCGGGAAGGGGGCGTCCCCGAAGGCGGCCTGCTCGTGCGCGGTGCGCGGGAGCGCGATGCCGTAGCGGGCGAAGACGTACCGGGTGAACCCCGAGCAATCGAAGGCGCGCGGGGTGTCACCGCCCCAGACATAGCGGACGCCGAGGTAGTCGCGCGCGGCGCGCACGATGTCGGCGCCGGTCACCGTACCGCGGACCGCGATCGCCGACGTCTTCTTCTGCGCGCTGGCAGCTCGCGGCAGGGCAAGGCCGATGACCGCGAAGGCCAGCAGCGTGCCGCCGCCGAGCGCGCGACGGGCGCGAGCGATCAGCGATGAGGGTCCCATACGAATATGAGACGAGCGTCGGCGATCTCCGGTCACCCGGAAACGCGAAGGGCTCCGCGATCGCGGAGCCCTCGGGGATGCCGTTTTCGAGCGGGGTCAGGCGGCCTTCGTCACGTCCGCGGCCTGAGGGCCCTTCTGGCCCTGAACGATCTCGAACTCGACGCGATCGCCTTCCTGGAGGGACTTGAACCCACCTCCCTGGATGGCGCTGTAGTGGACGAACACGTCCGGGCCACCTTCATGCGAGATGAAACCGTAGCCCTTGGCGTCGTTGAACCACTTCACGGTCCCAGTGATGCGTGCCATGTAGCGTACCTCTTGCTGAATCGACCCCTGCCTGATCCCGCAGGTCAGGACGCGTCGACGGGTGCGGCCTTTTCCGGCGTGATCGCCACGACGATGCCGCCGCCGTGCGCACCGCCAGCGCGCGGAGGATGCAAGAGTGACGCGGGGCAAGATTTGTGCACGACGCCCGACACAGCTTCGAAGTCGCGCGCCGGTGTGATCAGTGAAGGATCACACCGGCGCGAGAGCAATCGTCAGGCAGCACCAGCGATGTAGCGGGCGACGCGGCCGCACTTGTTGCAGCGCAGCGTGACCTGTGAGCGGGGCAATGGCGGGACCTGGTCGGGGGAGCGCTCGATCGGGCCGGAGCACGATGGGCAGCTGAGCGGGGATCCGGTACGGTCGCTGGCGATCAGATGGAGAGCTTGTGCCGGATTGTACGTCGCCGGACGGGGCTTTCTCATGGCAACTCCTGAACTGGCATTGCGGAACAGAAACGCGAGGGCTGCGCTTGCCGCGCCCTCGAGAAAAGATAACCGATCTAGTTTATAACGCCAAGTAGGAAAAAGACTTGCGACTTTCAGAATCGATTTGGGCGATCCTTGCCTCTCTCGCCGTGACGCAGGCCGCCGCTTGCGGCCCCCATGCCCACATCCCGCCGCGCGGCGTTGCGCCCGTACCTGGAGTCGCGACGCCGGGGGACAGCGTCGACCTTCTCGCGCGTACACTGGCGCCAGTGTTGTACCTGCAGCACGACGAAACGTTCCCGCTCTCCCGGGTGGTCGCGGTGGTCCACCCCACCCGCCCGATCATCTCCTATCACCTGCTCTGGCGCGATGACGTGCATGGCGCCTGGGTCCCCTTCACCGTCCCGACCGATGAAGAGGTCGTCTGGGTCGGCTACGACCCGGCGACCCGCACGCCAACCGATCTTTGGACGTACTGGCACGGGCGCATCCTCCACACGGATTGGCGGCAGAAGGGAGAACCCGCCTTCGACATCCAGTGGGGGAAGCATGGCTCGCTTCCGCGCGGTACCGCGCTCGGCGACCTCCCCGCCCTGCGGAAGATGAACCTGTTCTACGCCTTCACGATCATCGGCGCGCCCGACATCTGGCTGAGCAACGCGATGCGCAAAGGGCCATGGTGCTTCTGCCACAGCTTTCGCCGCTACCGCGAGTTCGACCGGCCACTTCCCGTCGCGTCGCATCTCGACGCCGTAGTCAGAACGGACGACCCGCACGCGGTGTTGAAGGCGGTGTTCGGGACGAAGTACTCGAACAAGATCGAGTGGCCGCCGCTGCAGCCGAAGGCGCCCGCCGACTCAGCCGCGCGCCGGTAGCGGCGCGCCGATCAGCAGCCGTTGTACCGCGCCCTGCCGATAGCGGAAGATCCGATCGAGCTGGCGCCGCACGAGGGGGAGCGCGATGTCGCCGAGCGGGGAAAGCGGAAGGCGGTAGCGGACCTCGTCGTCGACGATGGTGCCACCGGAAGTCTCGGTGAAGCGGTGGGTGTGCACCCAGAGCGCATACGGACCGCGCAGCTGCGTATCGACGAACTCGAAGGGGGGATTCCAGCCGGTGATCTCCGCGCGCCAGCGCAGCGGGATACCGTGCAGCCCGATCGTGTAGTCGATCCGCGTTCCCTCGCGCATGACGATCGGTCCTGGGGTCTTCATCCTGAAGCTGAGCTCGGGTGGCGTGATCGCCTCGAGGTTCTCGGCGGCGCCGAAGAACGCGAAGACGCGGTCGCGCGGGAGCGGAATGGTCAGCGACGCGTTGAGGACGTGATCGGGCATGCTGTGCGAACGCGGTCGCCGGTGACCGCGTTCCTCGCGACTGGCCGGCCCCGCGCGTCAGTGCGTGGCCGTCGAGTCGCCGTGCATCCACCGATCACGCGCGCGCAGCTGCGCGTCGGTCGGCGAGGGCAGCTCCTCGAGGCGAACACGTGTCCGCTCGTAACCTCCGGCGTGAACGACGAAGCTTCGCTCACCACCGCGCCGGACGAGGATCGTTAAGCTGTCACCCATCGCCAGCGGCGCGAGGAGCGCACGGAAGGCGCTCGCCGTCGCAACGGATGCCCCGTTCACGGCAATCAGCGTGTCGCCCGTCGTGAGCCCGGCCTTCCCCCACGCAGAAGTCGGGTCGCTCACGGAGAGCTTGAGCGGACCGCCCATCGCACCTCCGGCGCTTCCCGCGCCGCCGTAGGGAATGATCCCGACGCGGCGATCGGGGAGCGGATTGCCGGCGCTGTCCGCCGCCGCCGCGCGCTCGACGACGAGCCGCCAGCCTAACGCTGTCGCGAAGTCGTCGAGGGGGAGGGTCTTCGCCCCGGCGACGTAGCTCGCGAAGAACGACGACATGTCGCAGCCGCAGACCGCCGATGCCTCACGGCGGATGTCCGGATCGGTGAAGCCGCGCGCACCCGCGTAGCGGTCGCGCAGGCGGCGCATCAGGGCGTCCATCCCCCCGCTCCCCTCGTTGCGCGCGCGGAGGCGGACGTCGAGGACCTCGCCGAGCAGCCCGCCGGAGAGGTAGTAGGAGAGCGAGTAGCCGTGATTCACCACCGGTGTGTCCCAGGCGGTGAAGCTCGAACGCTCGGGGGCGAGCACCGCGCTCGCCGGGTTGCCGAGATAGCTCTCGATCGACGACGCGAGCGCGTCGCGCGCCGCACTGTCTGCGACCAGGCCGGCGCGCCTGACGATCGCGCCGGCGAAGTAGTCGGTGACACCTTCACTCAGCCAGAGTGAGCGCGTCCGCGTCGCGCGCTGGTAGTCGAAGGGGCCGAGGGCGGCCGGGCGGATGCGCTTCACGTTCCAGTGGTGGAAGTACTCGTGCGCGGTCACGTCGAGATGGGCGAGCGAATCGCGCGCGACCGCCGCGGCGCTGATGCCGATCGTGGTCGAGTTGAGGTGCTCCAGCCCGCCGCCGGTGCCGTCGATGAAGAGGAAGCTGTAGTCGCGATACGGGATCCAGCCGAAGATGCGCTTCACCTGCTCGACGACGCGCGGGATCGGCGCGACGAAGGCCGCGGTGTCGAATGCGGGCGCGCCCGGGCGGCGCCACCAGGCGACGCGATGCGGAACTCCCTCGACGTCCAGCTGCCTGACGGCGAGCGACCGGGCGTCGCCCATCAGCACGGGTGAATCGACCAGCACGTCGTAGCTCGGCGCGAAGAACGATGCCGGGTCGAGGGTCGGCTGCAGGCCGGTGACGATGCGCCAGGTCGAGGGCACGTCGAAGTGGACGCGCGCGGGGGCGAGGGTCTGGTCGAGGAGGTAGAGGTACGTGCCCGGCCCGTCGAGGAGCGCGCCGGAGCCGCGGAGAAAGGCGCGGTTGTTCGGCGAGCTGTCGCCGACGACGTCGTAGCGCACCTCGAGGACTCCGCCGGGGACGGCGAGCGCCGGAGCGTTAGGCGCCGGCCAGACGGACTTCCCGGCGAGCGCGCTGTCGGCGACGCGACGC
>DASSZC010000268.1:0-7299 GCA_035702925.1 Gemmatimonadaceae bacterium
GGGCGCCCCGTCGGAGCGGTGCGAGGGGGAGGCACTCGGCGCGATCGCCCGACTGACGCGGCCCGTGGACGTATGGGTCGGGGGTCATACCCACCAGAAGGCCGCGATCTGGCTCGACAGCACCTTCTTCATCTCCTCGGCGGCGAACGGGCGCTCGATCGCGATCGTGGACGTCGCTGTCGACGCGGCTGGAGGGGCGATGAAAGCCGACGTCGTCGCCAACGCGCGCGAGGTCAACGATGGGATGCACGCGCCGCACGTGCCCGCGGTGGATTCGATCATCGCGGTCGCGTCGGCGCGCGCGGAGGCGTACCTCGCGCAGCCTGTGGCGACGCTCGCCGTGCCGCTCGACCGCACTGGTTCGGAGTATCCGCTCGGCAACCTGATCACCGACGCGCAGCGCTGGGCGGGCGGCGGGGACCTCGCGGTGACGAACAACTCGGGGGTCCATGCCGGGCTCGCTGGCGGAACGGCGACCTACAAGTCGATCCACGACGTCCAGCCATTCGGCAACACCCTGTACAAGCTGACGGTTCGAGGTGACGCGTTGCGCGCCTACCTCGAGGCGATCGTCGGCACCAGCACGCTCATCCGCCACGTCAGTGGGGCCACGATCGTCTTCGATCCCGCGCGCGCCGCGGGGAGCCGGATCACCGAGGTGCAGCTCGCCGACGGCCGTCCGTTGTCGGACAGCGCGACGTACACGATCGTGATGAACGACTATGTACGGACGATGCTGGTCGAGCGGACGTTAGGCGAATCGGTGCTCGACATGACCTCGCTGCCCATCAACGACCGCGACGCGTTGATCGCCTACCTGAAGCAGCTCCCGCAGCCGGTGCGTGCGCCGCAGGAGATTCGCATCCGCGCGACAGCGCCCGCGGGAGCGGCCGCCGGCGGGATTCGCTGAGCGGCGCGAGATAGCCGGTCAGCGCGGCGCCGGCGAGGAGCTCCCTTCCTCGCCGGCGCCGCTCTCGTATACGACACGGCCGCCGACGATCGTCATGACGATCCTCGCGTCACGGATCGTTTCCGGCGCGATGCGCGTGACGTCGCGGTCGATGAGGGTCAGGTCGGCGAGCTTGCCGCGCTCGATCGAACCCTTCTCCCGCTCCTCGAACGAGGCGTACGCGCCGTTGATGGTGTAGGCGCGCAGCGCGTCCTCGACAGCGATCTTCTGCTCGGGGACCCAGCCGTTCGGGTTGCGATCATCGAGGGTCCGCCGGGTGACCGCGGCGTAGATCCCCTCGAGGGGAGTGGGTGGAGCGACGAACCAGTCGCTGCCGAAGGCGAGCCGCGCTCCGCTGTCGCGCAGCGAGCGGAAGGCGTAAGTCGTGCGGATGCGCTCGGGGCCGATCACCTTCTCCGCCCAGCGTCCATCGTCGATCGCGTGGTAGGGCTGCATGCTGGCGATGACGCCAAGCTCGGCGAAGCGCGCGATGTCCGACGGGGCGATGTGCTGCGCGTGCTCGATGCGGAAGCGCCGGTCGCGCGGACCATCTTCACGAGCGACGCGCGCGAAAATGTCGAGCTGCGTGCGAATCGCGCGGTCGCCGATCGCGTGGACGATCACCTGCAGACCGGACCTGTCTGCACCCGCGGTCCAGGTGTAGAGATCCTGGGTGGTGTTGACGAACAGCCCGCTGTCGCGCGGGGCGTCGGTGAAGGGCTCGAGGAAGGCCGCGGTGTGGCTGCCTAACGATCCGTCGACGAACCCCTTCAGGCCGCCGATCCGCAGCCACGCATCGCCGTGGCCGCGCGCGGCGACGGTGTCGCGCAGCCGCTCCCAGCTGGCGAGGGGGACGACGGCGTAGACGCGGGTGATCATAGTTCCAGCGGCGTGCGCGCGCTCGAAGGTGGCGAGATCGTCCCACGTCCCCATGTTGTGGACGGAGGTGACGCCCTGCGCGGCGACGTAGCGCATCGCCGCGGCGAGCGCGCGATCGTTCTGTTCGGCACCCGCGGCCGGGACCTTCTGATCGACGAGCCACGACGCGTTGTCCTTGAGGATGCCCGTCGGTTCACCCGACGCGTCGCGAACGATGGCGCCGCCGTCGACGTCGCCGGTCGCGCGCGTCACGCCTGCGGCGCGGAGGGCGGCGCTGTTGGCGAGGCTCATGTGCCCATCGAGCCGGTTCACCCAGACGGGATTGTCGGGGGTGACGGAGTCGATCCATGCGCGCTGCGGAAGCTCCCCGCCCCACCCCTCGTGGTCCCAGTCGCCGCCGGTGATCCACGTTCCCTTCGGCACCGTCGCCGCGAACGCCTTGATGCGGGCGATGAACTCCGCCGGCGTCTTCGCATCACGCAGCTGCACCGATGCGAGCCGGAAGCCGCCGTCGATGAAGTGGACGTGCGCGTCGTGAAAGCCGGGCACGAGCATCTGCCCCTTCGCATCGATGAGGCGCGTCGAGGCGATCGACATCTTGCGCACCTCCGCGCTCGACCCGACCGCCGCGATGCGATCGCCCCGAATCGCGACCGCGTCAGCCCACGGGCGGCGCGGATCGCCGGTCCAGACGCGAGCGTTGACGATCGCGAGAGTGACAGGACCTGGGCTGCTCGCGAGTGGGCGATTCATCGTGCAGGCGGAGGCGAGAAGGACGGCGGCAAGGGCGAGGCGCATCGGGGGAACGTGCAGCGGTGGTGGCGGGAGTGGAAGTCTCGACGCTGCCTTGATGCATGGAAGTTTCGACACTGCCTTGATGCATGGAAGTCTCGACACTGCCCTGATGCATGGTTCCGAGACCGCCACCGCCGTTCCTGACCCCGCTGGCCGGGTCTTTTCCATTCCATGCATCCCAGCCGTTTCGAGACTTCCATGCATCCCAGCCGTGTCGAGAATCCCATGCATCCGGCCTTACCCGACTTGACGTACCGCGGCGTGTGTGTTTGCCTTCAGTCATCAGTGGGGAGTAGCCTGCTGGCCAGGCGCGAGGATGGTCGAACGCGCATGGCTGGAACGGACGATCGTCAAGACGGGGCTCGCGCTCCCGGTCGTCCGATGGGTCGGTGAGACCTTGGCGAGACCACTACGACACGAGTATCACGTGCCGTAGGGGTCTCGCTTTTTCTTTTCGTCCCACCCGGGGACGATTGCCTGGCGAGGCACCGCGGCGAAGAGGACGATGGCGACCAACATCTGGTTCTGGATCGGCTTCAACGCGTTCGTGCTGGCGATGCTCGCCCTCGACCTCGGCGTCTTCCATCGCAAGGCGCACGTCGTCAGGCCGAAGGAGGCGATGGCGTGGGTGGGAGTCTGGGTCGCGCTGGCGATGCTGTTCGCCGCGGGGCTCTGGTTCTTCAAGGATGCCCACCATGCGCTGACCTTCGTCACCGGCTACGTGATCGAGGAGTCGCTCAGCGTCGACAACATCTTCGTCATCGTCCTGATCTTCTCGTACTTCCGGGTGCCGGAGAAGTACCAGCACCGGGTGCTGTTCTGGGGGATCGTCGGCGCGCTGCTGATGCGCGGGCTGTTCATCGGGCTGGGCGCGCTGCTCCTCGCCCGATTCCACTGGATCATCTACATCTTCGGCGGGATGCTGATCATCACCGGCATCCGGATGGCGCTCAAGGCCGACGACGAATTCGAGGGGGAGCAGAACCCCATCGTCCGCCTGGCGAAGCGGCTCCTGCCCTTCTCGCACGAGTACGACGGCCAGAAATTCTTCACCCTCGAGAATGGGAAGCGGGTGGCGACACCGCTGCTCCTCGTCCTCGTGCTCGTCGAGTTCACGGACCTGATCTTCGCGGTCGACTCGATCCCGGCGATCTTCGCGGTGACGCAGGACCCGTTTCTCGTCTACACGTCGAACATCTTCGCGATCCTCGGCCTGCGCTCGATGTATTTCCTGCTGGCGAACGTGGTCTACAAGTTCCACCTGCTGAAATACGGGCTGGCGGTCATCCTCACCTTCGTCGGCGTGAAGATGGTCAGCGCCCACTGGTGGACGATCCCGATCTACGCCTCGCTGGCGGTCATCGTCGGGGTGCTGGCGATCTCGATCGGGGCCTCGCTCCGCTGGCCGGCGTCCGCCCCGGTGCCGCCGCCGGAGGCGCCCGCCCCCGCCGAACGTTAGGCAGGAGCGATGCGCCGGTCAGCGCCGCTCGACGGCGTCGCGGACGTCGAGGAGGATCTCGAAGTACAGCTGCTCGCGCCGGTAGGCGAAGTCGAGGGTCGCCATCTGGGTGGCGTCACCGGTCGCCTTGGCACGCTCGAACGCCTCGCGGTACATCTCGTCGAGGTTGTTGAGGATCTTCTCGCGGGTGCGGGACATGAGGGGCATGATCTTCGTGAGGGCCTGGAACGTCAGGCGGGGCGGCGAGTCCTCGGCATTCAGGCCGAGCGGGTCGATGTCGATGTTATCGGCAACGAATCGCTTGGCGAGATGAAAGAGGTCGCGGCGGGGGTTGGGCATGACGCTGGAAGCTAAGCAGGGCGGAGATAACGGGGCAATGAATTCCGCGTTCCGCGTTCGCGGCCCCTCATTTCCTGGCTCCCCGCGGGGATCCCGGGGTACAACATCAGCGGGTCAGGACCGACCCGTCAACATTGGAGAGATGCTTCGATGAACAACATGAAAGTGTTCATGCTGATGGCGGGGCTCACCGCCCTGCTCGTCGCACTTGGTGGGTCATTCGCCGGCCAGAACGGGATGACGATGATGCTGCTCGTCGCCGGCGCGATGAACTTCTTCATGTACTTCGCGTCGTCGTCGATGGTGCTGCGCATGTACGGCGCGCGCGTCGTGACCGCCGAGCAGGCGCCGGAGCTCTACGCGATGGTCGACCGGCTGCGGCAGCGCGCCGGGCTGCCGATGCCGACGGTGGCGATCGCCCCGCACGCCCAGCCTAACGCGTTCGCGACCGGCCGGAACCCGGCCAACGCCGTCGTCTGCGTCACCGAGGGAATCCTCAAGGTCGTGTCGACGGAGGAGCTGGAGGGGGTGCTCGCCCACGAGCTCGCGCACGTGAAGAACCGCGACATGCTCCTCAGCACGATCGCGGCGACGATGGCCGGCGCGATCGGGATGCTCGCGCGCACCGCGCTCATCTTCGGGGGCTTCGGCGACCGGCGCGACCGCAACCCGCTCGGCGACCTCGTCGCCTTCATCGTCGCCCCGCTCGGCGCGATGCTGATCCAGTTCGCGATCAGCCGCCAGCGCGAGTTCAAGGCCGATGCGGTCGGCTCGGAGATCTCGGGACGCCCGCTCGCCCTGGCGAGCGCGCTGACCAAGCTCGATGCCGCGGCGCACCGGATCCCGATGAACGTCGCCCCGGCGGCGGCGTCGCTCGCCCTGGTGAATCCGCTGTCGGCGCTGAAGGGGCGCTCGCTCCTCACGCTCTTTTCGACGCACCCGCCGACGGAGAAGCGCGTCGCCGCGCTGCAGGCGATCGCCGCCGGCGCGGGGAGGCAGGGTGCGGCGGGAGTGTAAGGATCTTCTCGGCTGGGCGGCCAGTACGGGCGGGTGAGTCTTAACGGTGGGAACACCGATTACACGGATAAAATCGGATCAAATCGGATCGTTCGTACCCGCTGGTGAGTCCAGCTCACCCGGTCACGGTTTGATCCGATTTGATCCCTGAAATCCCTGAAATCGGTGTTCCCACCGTTAAGAGCCGGCTCGGCTGAGTGGCCGGCACCGCCGCCTAACGTTCAATCTGGTGGAACACCGCCTCGGCGACGATCTTCCCGTCGCGGAGGTGCTCGACGACGATCCGCTCGAGCAGCGCCGGCGTCACCCCGGCGTACCACACACCCTCCGGATACACCACCACGATCGGTCCACCGGTGCAGACCCCGAGGCAGGGGGTCTCGCCGCGCTTCACCCTCTTCGGGCCGAAGAGGAGCTGCTCGCGCTGCAGCAACCGGGGGAGCAGCGCGTACAACTCGCGCCCACCGTGGCCGGGAGAGCAGTATCCTCCGGTGCAGACGATGACGTGCCGGCTGTACGGCTCCATCAGGCCGCGGAGCGCGGCGGCGGTGGTAGTGTTCGACATTCGTGGACAAGCTAACGGGACGAGGCGCGGCGCGTGACCGACAGCAACAGCGACGGCGGGAGCGGGGTGAAGATCGAGATCCACCTCGGCGACAACCTCGAGGTGATCCGCGGGCTTCCCGACGCGCGCTTCGACCTGATTTACATCGATCCCCCCTTCAACACCGGTCGCCGGCAGCGGCGCACGCAGCTCCGCACCGAGCTTGCCGAGGATGGCGATCGCGTCGGCTGGTCGGAGAAGCGGTACCGCACGACGCGCATCGCCAGCCGCTGGTTCGCCGATACCTTCGGCGACGACTATCTCGCCTTCCTCGAGCCGCGCCTCGAGGAAGCGCACCGGTTGCTCGCGCCGGCGGGGAGCTTCTTCCTCCACCTCGACTACCGCGAAGTCCACTACGCGAAGGTGGTCCTCGACGGGATCTTCGGCCGCGCCTCGTTCATCAACGAGATCATCTGGGCCTACGACTACGGCGCGCGCTCGCGCACCCGCTGGTCGCCGAAGCACGACAACATCCTCTGGTACGCGAAGGATCCCGCGCGCTACACCTTCAACCTCGACGCCGCCGACCGCATCCCCTACATGGCTCCGCGCCTCGTCGGCGCCGACAAGGCCGCCCGCGGCAAGACCCCGACGGACACCTGGTGGCACACCATCGTCAGCCCGAACGGGAAGGAGAAGACGGGCTATCCCACCCAGAAGCCCCTCGGCGTCATCGAGCGCATCGTCGCCGTCCACTCCAACCCCGGAGACCACCTGCTCGACTTCTTCGCCGGCAGCGGAACGTTAGGCGCCGCGGCGGCTCGGCTCGGGCGGAACGCGCTGCTCGTCGATGACAGCGCGGAGGCGGTGGCGGTGATGCGGGCGAGACTCCCGGGCGCGCGCCTGGTCCGCGGTTCCAGGCGCAGTAAGCTGTAAGCGATAAGCAGTCAGCGGACGGCGCGACCGAACCGCGTCAGCGCCGTCGCTTGCTGCTTGCAGCTTACCGCTTAGAGCCTACCGCTTGCAGCCCTCGCCGCCGCGCCGGCGGCGCGCGCTCACCGGAACAGCGCCATCACGATCTCCCCGACGATCAGCAGGACGATCGCGATCTCCAGCGCCTCCGACCGCGCGGCCTGGGCTTCGTCGTTCAGCATCGCGTAGGTCTCGCGGATGATCGACAGCTTGCGGTCGATGCCGGCGCGCCAGACGCGGCCGCGGAAGATCTCGAGGGCGGCGGCGTAGATGCGCGCGAGGTAGACGTCGTCGGTCACCTTGAGCGAGTTCTCCACCCGCTCGACGATCTCCGTCGAGTCGGCG
>DASSZC010000323.1:0-9526 GCA_035702925.1 Gemmatimonadaceae bacterium
CGTGGCGGGGAGCCCATGGAACTGGTCGGCGGTCGTCGCGCGATCCGCGGCCTGACGATGGATCCGCTGCGCACGCGACTCGCCTTCGTCTCGTCGTCGATGGACGCGCCGATGGAGCTCTACGTCGCCGACGCCGACGGACGGAACCTCCGGCGCATCACCTCCTTCAACGACAAGGTGAGCAGCGAGATCGCCTGGTCGACCGCCGAGCGCTTCACCTACAACTCCGTCGGCGGCCTCGAGATCGAGGGCTGGCTGATGAAGCCGTACGGCTACGTGCCGGGAAAGAAGTATCCGCTGGTGCTGTACATCCACGGCGGGCCGCACTCGTCATACGATGAAGGGTGGTTCGACGAGTTCCAGAACCTCGCCGGGGCGGGGATGTTCGTGCTCTTCACCAACCCGCGCGGCTCGTACGGCTACGGCGCCGACTTCACGTACGCGACGCGCGGGCGCTGGGGCGCCGAGGACTACCAGGACCTCATGAAGGCGGTGGACATCGCCGCCGCACGCCCCGACATCGACAGCACGCGCATGGGCGTCACCGGTGGATCGTACGGCGGCTTCATGACGGCGTGGATCACCGCGCACACCAATCGCTTCAAGGCGGCCGAGACCGACCGCATGATCAGCAACTGGAACTCGTGGTACGGCAGCACCGACGTCCAGGGGCTCACCGAGTTCGAGTTCTTCGGGAAGCCGTGGGACAACCCGGCGCTCTACGACACCCTCTCGCCGATCCGCTACGTCGATCGCGTCCGCACCCCGACGCTGCTGGTCCAGTCGGAGGAGGACTACCGCGCACCGATCGCCGACGCCGAGCAGTGGTACATGGCGCTGCGCAAGCGCGGTGTTCCGGTGGAGTTCGTCCGCTATCCGCGCTCGACTCACGAGCTCTCGCGCAGCGGGGAGCCGTGGCTGCTCGTCGACCGGCTCGGGCGGCTGCGCCAGTGGTTCACATACTGGCTGGTCGACCAACCGGCGTTGGCCACCCGCTAGGCGCCTAACGGTATTCCGGTGGTCTTCGCGCAGCTTGCCCGTCTCTGCTTCGTCGTCCTCTGCTCGGGGGAGGCGTGCCGCGCCGCTCCGGCGTCGAGCGACTCGATGGTCGTCGTCCGCACCTCGGACACCACCGTCGTCGCCGCCTGTGACGCCCTCGCCCAGGGGCGGGCCTGGCGCGCGACCCGCGCGCTCGCTCCCGTCCTCGAGGATCCGCTGCGCCGCACGCCGGACGTCGTCCTTCTCGCCGCGACCGCTGCCGGCGAGTGGCGCGGCTGGGACGAAGTCGATTCGCTGCTCACCGGCCAGCCCTGGCTCGACACCCTGCAGAACGGGCGCGGCCGCGTCCTCCTCGCCCGCTCCGCGCTCGAGCAGGAGAAGGACTCGCTCGCCCGCACGCACGCGGAGATCGCCGTCGGCAGCGCGACCGATTCGCGCGAGCGCGGACGGCGCATGGTCATCCTCGCCCGTGCCCTCGACCGGCTCGGCGTGCGCGACAGCGCGCGCGCCTCGTACGTCCGCGCATCGCGCGGGCTCCCCGAGATCTCCGACTGGCTGATCCTCCGCGCCGCCGCCCTCACCCCGGACGCCGACCGGCGTCGCCCGCTGTACGAGCTGCTCACCCTTCCCGCCGCCACCGAGCGCGCGAGCCGCGTCGAGGCGCAGGCGCTCGAGGCGGTCGATCACCTGGTCGGTGCCGCGGCGCGGCGCTATCGCGAGCTCGGCCTCACCGCGCAATCGCTGCGCCTTCGCGCGATCGCCGCCGGCAGCGAGGCGCAGCGCGGCGCCGTCAGGCACGAGCTGGTCTCGATCGTCGCCAGCGCGCCAGGTTCGGCGACCGCGAACGAGGCGATCGCCGTCCTCGATGAGCGCTTCTCGTCGCTCTCCGGTGGCGAATCGCTGGTGCTCGCCCGCAGCCTCGCGCTGAGCGGTCCCTATCCGCGCGCGGCCGCAATGCTCAAGCGCGCCATCACGGGGCATCGCGCGAACACCGCCGACCGCCTCCTCTACGCCACGGTCCTGCGCCGCATCGATCACCATCGCGAGGCGATCGCCGTCCTCGCGAAGATCACCGCGCCCCGCGCGATGGCCGCCGATGCCGCGCTCCTTCGCGCCCGCTCGCTGCTCGAGCTCAATCGCGATCGCGCCGCGAAAACCCTCCTTCGCTCGATCCCGAAGCGCTTCCCGAAGGACACCGCCGCCGCGGCCGGCGCCCTCTACCTGCTCGCCGATCTCGCCACCGACGAGAAGCGCGACCTCGCCGCGCGCGACGCGATGCGCGATGTCGCGCGCCGCTACCCGACGAGCAGGCTCGCTCCGGCGGCGACCTTTCGCGCCGCGCTGATCGCCTACGTTCATGGCCGGGCGCGCACCGCGGCGGACGAGCTGGACACCCTCAGCGTCCGTTACGAGCGGAGCAGCGATGCGCTGGCCGCGCTCTACTGGTCGGGGCGGGCGTGGGAGCGGGGCGGCGACAGCGCGCGCGCGGTCGTCCGCTGGAACCAGCTGCTCGTCCGCGAACCCCTCTCGTACTACTCGGCGCAGGCGGCGCGCCGCCTCGGCGAGCAGCCGTGGGCGCCGCCGGAGGCGCCCGACGTCTTCCCGATCGTCCCCGTCGTCGACAGCATCTTCCAGCGCACCGATGCGCTCATGCGCCTGGGAATGGACTACGAGGCGCGCCTCGAGTTCGATCTCGCGCTGCGCGATGCCGGGACCTCGACTGATCGCATGCTCGCCACCGCCGCGGCCTTCCGCGACCGCGGCCAGACGACGCGCACCATCAACCTCGGCTGGAAGCTCATCGCCCGCGGCGAACGGGATGCGCGCACCTATCGGCTCGTGTACCCGATCGTGCTCGGTGACGCGATCATCGCCGAATCGCGCCTCCGCCGCGTCGATCCCGCGCTCGTCGCGGCGATCATCCGCCAGGAGTCGAGCTTCAACCCGAGCGCAACGAGCGGCCCCGGCGCCCGCGGCCTGATGCAGGTCATGCCGGGGATCGGCAAGGCGATCGCCCGCGGGCTCCACTACCAGTACTGGAACCCCGACCTGCTCTATGAGCCCGACGTGAACCTCGAGCTCGGGATCGCGCACCTCCGGGCAATGCTCAGCGGGCGCGACCCGGTACGCGCGCTCGCCGCCTACAACGCCGGCGACGGGCGCGTCGCCCGCTGGCTGAAGAAGCCCGGCGCCAACGATCCGGAGATGTTCATCGAGCGCATTCCCTTCGTCGAGACGCGGGACTACGTGCGCATCGTCCTCCGCAATCGCGACCTCTACCGCGCGCTCTACTTCACCAATCCGTAGCGCGCAGCCTGACGGGGGCGGTCAGTAGTCGTCGCCCCCGCGGCGGTTCTTCTTCCGCTCGGAGTGGCGCTTCTTCTCCTCGAGCCGCTTCAGCTTCGCGGCCCGCGACGGCTTCGTCTTCTTCCGCGGCTTCTCGCGATAGAGCGCCCCCGCCACCAGCTCGGCCATGCGCGCCTCGGCGGCCTCGCGGTTCTGCAGCTGGCTGCGCCGCGCGCTCGACACCACGCGCAGCGTCCCATCCGCGTCGACGCGCGTCGGGAGCTTTTCCATGATGCGCTGCTTCGTCGCGTCGTCGATCGCCCTGCTCTGCCTGACGTTCCAGCGCAGCTCGATGCGGGTGCTCGAGGTGTTCACGTGCTGGCCCCCCGCGCCCCCGGCGCGCGAGGCGCGCGCCTCGATCTCGGCGCGCGGAATCGTGATCCCGGGAACGACCGCGATCCCCTCGACCTCACTGTCGTTGCTGGTTCTCTCTTCCATTTCCATTCCCGTATTTCCGTATGACCCGCACCGCCGCCACCCGCCGTCCATCCATCGCCACCACTTCGAGCTCGCCACCGGGGTAGGGGACGCGGTCGGCGATCTTCGGCAGCCTTCCCAGCCGCGCGAAGGTGTAGCCGCCTAACGTCGACCACTCGCCGTCGGGCACCGGCACGCGGTGATCGCGGCGCACGTCCACCAGCGACATCGATCCTGCCAGCTCGAGCACTCCATCGGTCTCGATCGAGGTTCGCGTCGTCGCGTCGTATTCGTCGGCGATGTCGCCGATCACCTGCTCGACCAGGTCCTCGAGGGTCAGCACCCCCGCCGTTCCCCCGTACTCGTCGAGCACCACCGCCATGTGCGCGCGCGTGCGGCGCAGGTCGTCGAGCACCCGCTCGGCCAGCCGCGAGTCCGGGACGTAGAGCGCCTCCCGCAGGTACCGCCTGACGCTGAACGGCTCCGCCCCGCGCTCCTCGAGCCAGAAGTCCTTCGCGAGGAAGACGCCGATCACGTTGTCGAGGGTGTCCTCGTATACGGGATAGCGCGAGTATCGCTCGCTGCGCAGCAGCTCGCGGAGCTCCTTCTCGCTGGACTCGACGTCGAGCGCGACGATCTCCGTGCGCGGACGCATCACGTCGCGCGCCTTCTTGCTGTGGAAGTCGAACACCCCGGCGAGCATCGCCGTGTCCGACTCGTCGAGCACTCCATGCGCGCGCGACTGCATCACCAGCAACCGCAGCTCATCGGGGGAATGTACGCGCTCCGATTCGCTCATCGGCCGCATCCCCGTCAGGCGGAGCATCAGCGCCGACGCGCCGTTCAGCACCCAGATCGCCGGCGAGGTGATCGCGGCGAACCCGATGAGCGGCCGGGCGACCCAGCGGCTCACCCCTTCCGGCCGCGCCAGGGCGAGCGATTTGGGCGCCAGCTCCCCGATCACGATGTGAAGGAAGGTGATGATCGTGAAGCCGATCGCGACCGTCGCCCCCGTCTCGGCGACCGAGCTGCTGACGTGGGCGCCGAACATGTCGAACAGCGCCTCGAGCGCGCCGGCGACCGCGGGCTCGCCGATCCAGCCGAGGGCGAGCGAGGCGAGGGTGATGCCGAGCTGGGTCGCCGAGATGTAGCGGTCGAGCGAGCGCAGCGCGTACTGCGCGGCCCGCGCCCCCCCATCCCCCTTGGCCGCCATCTCGTCGAGGCGGCTTCGCCTCGCCCCGACGAGCGCAAACTCGGCCGCGACGAAGAACGCGTTGGCGAGGACCAGCAGCACCACCGCACCCAGCCGCCACGCGATTCCGCTCGCGTGAAGCTCCACCGACTCGGATCCGCTGATAATTCCTCCGTAACGTGCGTACGGGTGGGTCGTCCCCCTCTATGGCGAAATGCGTCTGGCGAAATGCCAGACCTGACCATATAACGGTTGTCTTGCCCACACGGCAAGACGCCGACTCAATGTGCGACTGACGCCCCTCTCCGACGATACCGCTCGAAAAGCAATCCTCGATCCGCGCCGCTTCCTGCGTTGGGTCTACATCGGGCGCTTGTCGCTCGGGAGCGCGATTTTCGTTGCCGCCGTCTTCGCCGGGGACAAGGCGGATCCCGCGAACACGATGGTCGCCTCCCTCGCCTTCGCCGCGGCGGTCGCCTTCACCGCGGCCTCGTGGTGGGCGGCCACCGTCCAGCGCCGGATGCCGGCGGCCACCTTCTTCTATCTCCAGTCCCTCTTCGACGTCGGGCTGGTCACGGCGATCGTCCATGTCACCGGCCGTGCGGCGTCCCCCTTCGCCGCGCTCTACATCCTCGTCATCGCCGTCGCGTCGCTGCTCCTGCCGGGAGCGGGTGGATTGCTCGTCGCTGCTCTCTGCAATGTAGCCTTCTTCGCCGATGCCATCCTCGGACGCGACGGGGGCTATGATGTGGCGCTCGGTCTCCAGCTCGGGATCTTCGCCATCGTCGCGTTAGGCAGCGGGATGGTCTCGGCCAAGCTGCGCGAGGGCGCCGCCGGCCGCGACCTCCTCGCCGCGGAGCTCGTCCAGGCGCGCCTCGAGGCCGCCGACATCCTCCACAACATCCGCAGCGGGATCGTCACCGTCGACATCGGCGGCCGCCTCCTCTACGCGAACCCCGCCGCCAGCGAGTTGCTCGGAACGCGCCTCGAGTCGCACGTCGGGCAGCCCTTCTTCGACTGGCTCGCGCCGGTCGCCCCCGTGCTCACCGACGCGCTCCGCCAGAGCGTGACCACCCGTGAGCGCATCGTGCGCGCCGAGGGTCCGATGTACCGCGACGGCCAGACGCTGACCCTCGGCGTCACCACCACCGCGCCCGAGTCACCGAGCGACGACCCGCACCGCCTCGCGACGTCGACGGCGATCTTCCAGGACATCTCGCACAACAAGCGCATCGAGTCGCTGCGCGTCCGCACCGAGCGGCTCGAGGCGGTCGCCGAGTTGAGCGCTTCGCTCGCGCACGAGATCCGCAATCCCCTCGCCTCGATCCGCAGCGCGGTCGAGCAGCTCGCCACCGGGCGCCGCGCGACCGACGACGACCGCGTGCTCGGCGGCCTCGTCATCCGCGAGTCGGACCGGCTGTCGCGACTGCTCGGTGAGTTCCTCGACTTCGCGCGCACTCGCGCCACCGTCATCGAGCCCGTCGATCTCGGGGCGATCGCCCGCGGCGCGGCGAGCCTCGCCTCCGCGCATCCGTCGCGTGCCGAGGGAGTCGTCGTGCACTGCTCGATCCCCGACGAGCCGCTCGTCATCGAGGCGGACGAAGACCTGCTGCATCGCGCCATCTTCAACCTCGCGCTCAACGCCGTGCAGGCGGCGCCGGCAGGTGGCCGCGTCGACGTCGACATCGTCCCCCTCCCGGAGGAGGAAGTCCCGGCCGGTGCTGCCTTCGAGACGGGCGCAGTCGCGCTGCGTGTGACGGACGACGGCCCGGGGATTCCACTCGAGCTTCGCGGCCGGATGTTCGATCCCTTCGTCACCACCAAGGCAGGAGGGAGCGGGCTCGGTCTCCCCGTCGTCCATCGCGCCGTCGAGGCGCACCGCGGGCTCGTCCTCGTCGACTCGTCGACCAGGGGCACGCGCTTCACCATGCTTCTCCCGATAGCCCAGACCGGATCCACCGAGGAATCGTGACCGAACGCGCCTCCACGCCTAACGGCAACGCCCCCCGTGTCCTCGTCGTCGACGACGAGTCGGGAATTCTCGACACCCTGCGGATCCTCCTCAAGAACGAGGGGTTCTCCGTGATCACCGCCCTCGGCGGGCGCGCCGGGCTCGAGCAGCTCGCATCGCAGGCCCCCGACATCGTCCTCACCGACGTGCGGATGCCGAGCGTCACCGGGCTCGATGTCCTCGCTGCCGCCCGCACGCAGAGCGCCGAGACCCCGGTCGTCCTCATGACCGCGCAGGCGACGCTGCAGTCGGCGATCCAGGCGGTGAACGAAGGTGCCTTCTACTACCTGCAGAAGCCCTTCCGCAACGACGAGCTGGTGGCGATCCTCCGCCGCGCCGCCGAGACCCGCGCCCTCAAGATCGAGAACACGACGCTCAAGCAGGAGATCCGCCGTCGCGACTTCGGCGACGTCTCCCGGCCGTTAGGCACGGCGCGCGCCTGGACCGAAGTCCTCCGCGTCGCCGAGACCGTCGCCCCCACCGATTCGACGGTGCTGATCCAGGGCGAGTCGGGAACGGGCAAGGAAGTCATCGCCCGCTACATCCACACGCTGTCGGCGCGCTCGGCGAAGACTTTTGCGTCGATCAACTGCGGCGCGCTTCCCGAGAGCCTGCTCGAGAGTGAGTTGTTCGGCCACGTGAAGGGTTCGTTCACCGGCGCGGTCAAGGACAAGGCCGGGCTCTTCGCCGCCGCGTCGGGGGGGACGTTCTTCCTCGACGAGATCGGCGAGACGACGCCGGCGACGCAGGTGAAGCTCCTCCGCGTGCTCCAGACACGCGAGGTCATCCCCGTCGGCGCCACCGATCCGCAGCCGATCGACGTCCGCCTCATCGCGGCGACCAACCGCGACCTCGACGAGGAGATCAAGCGCGGCACCTTCCGCGGAGATCTCTTCTACCGGCTCAACGTCATCGCCCTGCACCTGCCGCCGCTCCGCGAGCGGCGCGAGGACATCCCGCTGCTCGCCGAGCACTTCCTCCATCGCTCCGCCGAGCAGGCGAAGGAAGATCCGAAGCGGCTCAGCCCTCTCGCGATCGAGGCGCTGCAGTCGTACGACTGGCCGGGAAACGTCCGCGAGCTGGAGAACGCGCTCGAGCGCGCGGTGATCCTCACCCGCGGCTCGCAGATCGACGTCGGCGCCTTCCCCGAGCGCGTCGTCGAACGCAAGGCGCGGCCGCTGATCAGCGACGCGCCCCCGGCGAACCCGACGCTCGACGCGGTCGAGCGGGCTTACATTATGTGGGTCCTGCAGAGCGAGGGCGGCAACAAGACCCGCGCCGCCGACATCCTCGGCATCGACCCGTCCACGCTCTATCGCAAGCTCTCGCGCTACGGCGTCGAAGCCTGACGCGCCGCTGCCTAACGATCGCGCACTTCCTCACGACATGACCGTTCCCGACAGCAGCTCGCTGCCTTCCGCGCCCGCGCCCGCCCGGCGTGGGGGGCGCCTCGATGGACTCCTCGGTGGCAAGGCGCCGCGCCTGCGCGGCCGCACCCCGCTCGAGCCGTCGGCCCTCGTCCTCTCCGTCCTCGTTCCCGTCTACAACGAGCGCGCGACGATCGAGACGATCGTCGCGCAGGTCCGCGACGCCGTCGACGTCCAGACGCAGATCATCTGCGTCGACGACTGCTCGACCGACGGCACCCGCGACATCCTCGCCCGGCTCAAGCAGGAGGGACGCATCGACGTCCTCATCCTCCATGAGCGCAACAAGGGGAAGGGGGCCGCGATCCGCACCGCGCTCGCCGCGAGCACGGGGAACGTCGTCATCGTGCAGGACGCCGATCTCGAGTACGATCCCGCGGACTGGCCCGCGCTCCTCCAGCCGATCATCGACGGCAAGGCGGACGCGGTCTTCGGCTCCCGCTTTCTCGGCGGCCCGCATCGCGTCCTGTTCTTCTGGCACATGGTCGGAAACAAGATGTTCACGCTCATGAGCAACATCTTCACGAACCTCAACCTCACCGACATGGAGACCTGCTACAAGGCGATCCGCGGTGAGATCGCGCGCTCCCTCACGCTCACCGCCGACCGCTTCGGCTTCGAGCCCGAGGTGACGGCGCGGCTCGCGCAGGCCAATGCGCGCATCTACGAGGTCCCGATCTCCTACTCCGGCCGCACCTACGCCGAGGGAAAGAAGATCGGCTGGAAGGACGGCGTCGCCGCCTTCTGGCACATCGCGAAGTACAATCTCTGGCAGAAGTGAGATCGTGAAGGAGAAGCTCCGCCGCTGGTGGCCCGTCGCCGCGATCGTCTTCATCGCGATCGCCGTCTCCGCCACCTCCCTTGGCAACGCCTACGCGTACGACGACGGGTACATGGTGCTCGCGAACGAACGCATTCGCTCGCTGCACAACATCCCGGCGCTGTTCGCCGATTCGTACTGGGGGAAGGAGAGCACGGCCGGCGGCTATCGCCCGCTGACGCTCGCGCTCCTCACGATCCAGCATGTCCTCGGTGGCGGGCGGCCCTTCGCGATGCACCTCGCGAATGTCCTCTTCTACGCCGCGCTCTGCTGGGCGGTGTTCGCGCTTGCACGGCGGGTGCTTCCCCCGGTCG
>DASSZC010000218.1:0-2441 GCA_035702925.1 Gemmatimonadaceae bacterium
AGTGGCGGGGAAAAGTCGAAGTTCGGGCTCAACGCCGCCGACCTCGTGCGCGCGATCGACAAGTTTGCGGCGCTCGGGCGGCTCGACGTGCTGCGGCTGATCCACTTCCATCTCGGCAGCCAGATCACCGACATCCGCTACATCAAGCACGGGCTGCAGGAGATCGCGCGCTTCTACGCCGAGCTCCGCGGGATGGGGGTGAACATTACCCACGTCGACGTCGGCGGCGGGCTCGGTGTCGACTACGACGGTACCAACTCGACCTCGGTCTCCTCGGTGAACTACTCGCTGCAGGAGTACGCGAACGACGTGATCTACACGTTCGCCGAATCGTGCACCGAGAACGAGCTCCCGATGCCGCACATCATCAGCGAGTCGGGACGCGCACTGACCGCGCACCACGCGCTGCTCCTGCTCAAGGTGATCGACGTCGAGAGCGGGGCGGAAGTCCCTCTTCCCGCGCTGCACGAGGACGATCACCAGCTGCTGCACGAGATGCTGGCCGACCAGCAGACGGTGACGAAGAAGAAGCTGTCGGTGCGCAAGGTCCGCGAGACCTATCACGACGCGACCTTCGACAAGGAGCGCCTGCACCAGCTGTTCAACAGCGGCGTGCTCTCCCTCCGCGGACGGGCCATCGGCGAGCAGCTCTACTCGGCGACGATCAACGCGATCTCGAAGATCGCGCAGACCGATCGCGACGAGTACGAGGACATCATCATGGACCTCGATGCCGCGCTCGTCGATCGCTACTTCTGCAACTTCTCGCTCTTCCAGTCGCTCCCCGACAGCTGGGCGATCGACCAGCTCTTCCCGATCATGCCGATCCACCGGTTGCTCGAGGAGCCGACGCGCCGCGGGACGCTGCAGGACGTCACCTGCGACAGCGACGGGAAGATCGACCGCTTCGTCGGCGACAAGAACGGCCGGCCGAGCCTCGAGCTGCACGCCTTCGACGAGAACGATCCGTACATCCTCGGGATCTTCCTCACCGGCGCCTACCAGGAGATCCTCGGCGACCTGCACAACCTCTTCGGCGACACCAACGCGGTGCACGTCAGGCTGCGCAACGGCAGCTACGAGCTGAATGAGCTGGTGCACGGCGACACCGTCACGGAGGTGCTCAACTACGTGCAGTTCCGGGCGAGCGACCTGCTGGCGACCTTCCGGCGGAAGGTGTCGAACGCGAAGGGGATCACGCGGAGCGAGGCGAACAACTTCATCGCCGACTACGTAGCCGGGCTCGAAGGCTACACCTACCTCGAAGCAGCCGAGTAAGCAGACAGCCCGGAGATGACTGTCCCCGACGCCGGCGACCTCCCCGCGCTGCTCGGCGCGCTCGTCGCCACCCTGGTCGCGGCGAAGGCGTTAGGCACGCTCGCCCAGCGGCTCGGGCAGCCGTCGGTGCTCGGGGAGCTGATCGCCGGGATCCTGCTCGGCGGTTCGGTGCTGGGGATCCTCGACCCGGGGATGCCGGCGATCCATGCGCTGTCGGAGATCGGGGTGCTCGTCCTGCTCTTCGAGATCGGACTGCACACCGACATCCGCTCGCTGTCGTCGGTCGGCGGCTCGGCGACGACGGTGGCGGTCGTCGGCGTCGCCCTCCCCTTCGCATCAGGCTACTTCGGGGCGCGCTGGCTCGGGATGCCGTCGGTCCCGGCGCTCGTCGCCGCGGCGGCGCTGACGGCGACCTCGGTCGGGATATCGGCGCGCGTGCTCGGCGAGCTCGGTGTCCTCGACCAGCCGGAGGGGCGCGTGGTGCTCGGCGCCGCGGTGCTCGACGACATCATCGGGCTGGCGATCCTCGTCGGCGTTTCGAGTGCTGTCACGCCCGGTGGGATGGCCCTGGAGCAGGCGTCGCGGAGCGGCCTCGTCGTGGCCGCGTTCACGGTCGGACTGCTCCTGCACCGGGTTCGCGTGCGAAGTCGAATCGAGCACGCGGTGACCAACCTCGGTCACTTCGTGGTCCCGATCTTCTTCGCCAGCGTCGGCGCCGCGGTGGACCTGCGAGCCGTGATGAGCCGCGAGTCACTGATCCTCGGCGCACTGCTCGTCGTGACAGGGATCGCCGGCAAGGTCGCCGCCGGCTTCGCGCCGTTAGGCTTCAGGGGACGCAAGCTGCTGGTCGGCGTCGCGATGGTCCCCCGCGGCGAGGTCGGCCTGATCTTCGCGCAGATGGGACTGGCCAGCGGCGCGATCGACGCCGGGGTCTTCGGCGCGATCATGATCATGGTCCTGGTGACCACCTTCATCACCCCGCCCGCGCTCGCCGCCATCGCCCGGACAGAGCGCGGGATCCCCCTCGACCTCCCGGGCGAGGGCGGGATCGACGACCTGGTGGCGGGAGCGCGGAGGACGTTACCGCCGTCCGTCGAACGGTGAAGCAAGAAGGGCTATTAGCCATTAGCCATTAGCGTTGAGCAACGGCGGTTAACGCAGTC
>DASSZC010000166.1:0-4783 GCA_035702925.1 Gemmatimonadaceae bacterium
CCGCTGCAGATGCTCTACTGCTTCCTGATGACGATCCCGATGTCGATCGTCGCGATCTACATCGCCTACTCGGGAACGCTGCTCTACCCCGCCTACGCGAGCGCGCCGCGCGTCTGGCAGATCTCGCCGCTGCAGGACCAGATGATCGGCGCCCTCATCATGTGGATCCCCGGCGGCCTCTTCTTCGCCGGCGTGATGGCCGTGGTGTTCTTCAAGTGGTCCGCCGCCGACAGCGACACCGTCGCCGGGGCCCAAGCCTCGGCGCGCATGCACCCGGTGGCCTAGCCCGCGCAGCTTTCAAGGGGTCAGGTTTATTGAAATCCGATGATGGATGATCGGAGCGCCGTGGCGGCAAATACCGGCGGGGGAGTCCTAACAGTTTGAACACCGATTGCACGGATTTCACGGATAAAATCTGATCGCTCCATGGCCGGGCGAGTGGCATCTCGCCGGCACATGGAGCGATCCGTGAAAGCCGTGGTGATCCGATTTTATTGCAGTCCAACCGTTAGGACTCACCGCCTGAACTGGCCAGTGAGGTCGCGCGAATGACGGCAGGCGACCGCCGTCATCCGACCTCCCCCCGCTACACGCTCCCGCTCAGCGCCCGATCAAAGTCTCTTCCGAGGCGCGGATGTTCGCGCCAGAGGTAGCCGCCCATCACGGCGGCGGAGAGGAGGTTGCCGAGCAGCACCTGGTACCAGGCGATCCCACCGAGAACGCCGGGCTCGGAGAGGAAGCCGACCAGCCCGTAGAATCCGATCTCGACGACGACGAAGAGGATGGCGAAGCCGGCGAGCACGGTCGGCTCCCGCTCCGACCAGTGGATCGCGATCGCGGCCAGCGTCCCGATGAGGGCGAAGGCGAGATAGTGGAAGACGGTATAGGCCGCGATGTAGGTGAACGCGCCTTCCCCGCCGAGGGGACCAAGGACGCTGATCAGCGCGCGACCGAGCAGCTCGGGGGTGCGCAGCGGATGTCCGGCGATGACGTCGACGCCGAGGAACCACACGGCGACGACGCTGGCCCCGAGCGCGCCGGCAATCACTCCTTCACGCACCGCGCTGTGATGAAGTGGGCGTGCGGAGCTGACGGGTTGCGGGTGAGCGCTGGTGCTCATGCGAGCCTCCGGAAGAAGCGTCCAACGTGCGTGACGTGGCGTGCTAACGGGGCGTCGATGGCTTGAGTCGAGTCTCCATGGCGGGCGCGATGCCGCGGCGCACTCTCGACAAGCAGGGACGTCTCCAACAGCTTGTACTTTATGAACACTCCAGTCCAGCCCCCCCGGTTCCCAGCCGTGTCCGCTGTGCTCGTCGCGGCCGTGCTGACCATCGCTGCCTGCTCGGGCGGCGACAGCAAGAAGGCAACGGCCGGCGTCACTTGCCGCCAGCCGAAGGACAGCGCGACGTGGCGCGCGGTCGTCGCGTACGCCAAGTCCTCCGACCCCTACGCGCAGCGCTTCCTCAGCGCCGCAGCCGGCGACTCGGCGCTCCCCGAGGTCGGTGTCGCGGCGCTCCAGGATCGCGGCCCGACCTGGCTCTTCCCCGGCGACTCGGCGGGACGGACGAAGGTGCGCAACCGCCTCAACGACGGTATCGCCAACACCCTGCTCGTCTACTGGCACGGGTTCCAGCAGGAAGGGGACACGGCGATGACCATCCGCCTCAGCGGCCGCTACGTCGGCGGTGAGCGCGAGGGCACCGTCGCCAGGGCAAGGGTGTATCGATTCAAGTGCCCGGAAGACCGATGGGTGCTCACCGACTCGACTGAATCAAGGAGCTCGTGACGACATCGGCGCCGCGCGTCGAGACGCGCAAGCCATCCGGCGTCGGGCCACTCACCCCCGACATCGTGACGCCCCCGCCGGCGGCGGCGCTGCCACCGACGCGCGAGCGCCTGCTCTCGCTCGACGTCTTCCGCGGGATCACCGTCGCCGGGATGCTGCTGGTGAACAACCCTGGCTCGTGGGACGCAATCTTCCCGCCGCTCGAGCACGCGCCATGGAACGGGTGGACGCCGACGGACCTGATCTTCCCCTTCTTCCTCTTCCTCGTCGGGATCACGACCGAGCTGTCGCTGGGCGCGCGCCGCGCGCGCGGGGCGAGCGACGGCGACCTGGCGAAGGCGATCCTCCGCCGCGGCTTCATCATCTTCATGCTCGGCTTCCTGATGTCGTGGTTCCCCTTCTTCCAGTGGGGCCACGTCGACGGGATCGCCAACCCGAGCGTTTGGGACCGGATCGTCTACCGCGTCGACCATGTGCGGGTGTTCGGGGTGCTGCAGCGGATCGGCATCGCCTACGCGTTAGGCGGGCTGATCACCCTGCGGACGACGCTCAAGCAGCAGGTGATCATCCTCGCCGCGATCCTCTACGGCTACTGGTTCGCGATGACGCTGCTCCCGGTGCCGGGGAGCGGAGCGTTAGGCGCGCTGATGCTGGACAGCAACAGCGGCAACCTCGCCGCCTGGCTCGACCGGGCGATCCTCGGCGCGAAGCACATCTGGGTCGGCGGGGTGGTCTACGATCCGGAGGGGCCGCTGTCGACGATCCCCGCGGTCGGGACGGTGATCGTCGGCGTGATCGCCGGGCGGTGGATCGCCTCGCCCCGCCCGCTGCTCGAGCGGATCTCGGGACTCTTCGCCGCCGGCGCGCTGGCGGCGATGGCCGGGCTGATGTGGAACTGGTCGTTCCCGATCAACAAGTCGCTGTGGACGTCGAGCTACGTCGTCTTCACCGCCGGGCTGGCCTGCCTCACCCTGGCGACCTGCATGTGGCTGATCGACATCAACCGGGTGACCGGGTGGACGAAACCATTCGTCGTCTACGGGGTGAACCCGATGGTCGCCTTCGTCGGGTCGGGAGTGATGGCCCGGTTGATCTACTCGATCTTCAAGGTGACGGTGGACGGGCGGACGGTGTCGGCCCAGGCCGGATTCCACCACCTGGTGTTCGAGGGCTGGTTGCCGCCGCGCCTCGCGTCGTTGTGCTTCGCCCTCACGTTCGTCCTCTTCTGGTACGCGATCCTCCTCGTGCTGTATCGCCGGAAGATCTACATCCGCGTCTGAAAATCGAGGGTTAATCCAGCCGTTAGCGGCTTAACCCCATGTTTGCCAGGATGACCATGGCCGGCGATGCCGGCCATGGCCCGTGAGTTGCCTTTTCCAGCCATATGAAGCCGTCATTCGCAGGGCTCGGACCCTCCGGTCTCAGCCACCGGTTCGCTATCGTCCTCGGCGCCGTCGTCGGCGCCCTGCTCTGCACCACGCTCCCCTCGACGAGCGCGGCGCAGGGCCCGGGCCCCGATCGCGTGAGCAGCGCGTCGCCGACGGTGTCGGCGTCGAAGAAGACGAGCGTGCGCCGCCGCCGCCCCGCCAAGCGGCGGCGGATGCGCCGGGCGGCCGCCGAACCGGCGATCCCGCGCTTCACGGCGCCACGGACCTCGACCGCGCTGGCCGGCGACGTCAACGTCATGATCGGGGACGGGGCCCGCAGCGGGCACTGGGGTGTGCTCATCGTCTCGCTCACCCGCGGCGACACGCTCTTCTCGCGGAACCCCGACGACCTGATGCAGCCGGCGTCGACGATGAAGCTGATGACGTCGGCGCTCTCGCTCGAGCGATTCGGTCCCGATCACCAGTTCAGCACCGATGTCCTGCGCGATGGTCCGGTCACCGCCGACGGCACGCTGCAGGGGAACCTCTACATGCGCGGCGACGGCGACCCGGGATTCTCGAATCGCTTCCTCCGCGGCGAGCCTGACGCGCCGGTCGAGATGCTCGCGCGCTTCATCGCCGGCACGGGAGTGAAGCACGTGAAGGGCGACCTCGTCGCCGACGCGACCGCGTTCGAGCCGCGCAAGATTCCCGAAGGATGGCAGTCGCGCTACCTCGGCCTCAGCTACGCCGCGCCGGTCTCCGCGCTCTCGCTCAACGAGAACACGGTGTGGGTCGTCGTCGAGCCTGACGAGAACGGCGGACCCGCGACGGTGCGCTTCGAGCCGTCGTCGAGCGGGATCGTGCTCGGGAGCACGGTGCGCACGGTAAAGGGATCGCGCGGCGCCTCGCTCTCGATTCGCCGCGCCGGGCAGGGAGTCGTCGACGCACGGGGGTGGATCGGCTCGCGCTCAGGCGCACGCCGCTACGAGCTGGTGGTCGACGAGCCGGCGCTGTTCTGCGCGGGCTCGCTCCGCGACGCACTCGCCGCGCAGGGAATCACCGTCGACGGCGCCGTCAGGCTCGGCGCGACCCCTTCGAACGCGCAGCGCATCACCGGCTTTCCCTCGCCACCCCTCGCCCGCCTGATCGCGGTGATGAATCGCGAGAGCGTGAACCATTACGCCGAGCTGCTGTTCCGCGACGTAGCACATTCGGCGAGCGGGGTCGGCTCGGCGGAGAACGGCAACACCCTGCTCCGCCGCTTCGCCCACGACAAGCTCGGCATCGACTCGACCGAGGTGTACGCCGCCGACGGGAGCGGACTCTCCGTGCTCGACCGCGTCTCGCCGCGGGCGATGGTGCACCTGCTCGGCTACGCGCACAACGCGCCGTGGGGCGCGAGCTTCCATGCATCGCTCCCGGTCGCCGGTGAGAGCGAGCTGCTGCGCCACCGTATGCGCGCGACCCCTGCGCAGGGAAACCTGCACGCGAAGACGGGAACGACGAACACCGTGATCTCCCTCGCCGGCTACGTCACCGCGCTCGATGGCGAGGTGCTCGCCTTCTCGTTCATCTACAACGGCAACGACCGCTGGCGAGCGAAGAGCACGATCGACCAGGTCGGGGC